>QHSV01000204.1 GCA_003221655.1 Candidatus Rokuibacteriota bacterium | reverse complement strand
CGCTTGGCATCAGCGACTGCTACACCTCGCCGTTTTTCGAGACCAGTTCCAACCGATCCCACGGCTACGACATCTCCGATCACAACCGCTTCCGCGCTGAGCTGGGCGGCGAGACGGCCTTCGGTCGCTTCGCAGAAGCGCTCCGGAGCAACCACCTGGGCCTTCTCGTCGACGTGGTGCCCAACCACATGGGGATCGCCGGAAGCCGGAATGCCTGGTGGTCAGATGTCCTCATGCACGGTGCCTCCTCGCCCTACGCCGCCTTCTTCGACATCGACTGGATGCCGGTGAAGGCGGAACTGGCCAACAAGGTGTTGTTGCCGATCCTGGGCGATCAATATGGGGCAGTCCTCGACCGGGGGGAGCTGCGCCTCGAGCTCTCCGACGGACGCTTCACCATCCGCTATTACGACACCGTGCTTCCGGTGGCGCCCCGGACGTACGTACAGATCCTCGGCCACCGGCTCGCCGAGCTCGAGACGGCGTTGGGGCCCGAGCACGCGGCCTTGCTCGAGCTGAAGTCCGTCTACGAGATGCTGCTCACCATTCCACACCGCACGGAGACGGACCGCGAACTGCTGGCCGCGCGCCATCGAGAGACGGACATCGCGTACCAGAAGTTCGCCAAGCTCCTGGAGGCTTCGGGCGACGTCCGCGACTTCATCTCCGAGAACGTACGGCTCTTCAATGGCACCCCCGGCGACCCGAGGAGCTTCGATCTCCTGGACGGCCTCATCCACGACCAGGTGTACCGACTCGCCTACTGGCGGGTGGCGGGGGAGGAGATCAACTACCGGCGCTTCTTCGACATCAACGAGCTGGCGGCCATCCGCACCGAGGACCCACGCGTCTTCGCGGAGACGCACCGGCTCATCCTTCGCCTCGTCCGCGAGGGCATCGTCACCGGGCTCCGCATTGACCACCCCGATGGGCTCTACGCTCCCGGGGAGTACTTCCGCCGCCTACAGCGCGCCTGTTTCCTGGAGCGCGTGCACGGGCGGCTCGAGCGAGAGGCGGCCCGCGATGCTACCACCTGGCGAGATCGGGCGGTGCTCGAGCGCTACGACGCGGCCCAGCAAGAGCAGGGGTCGTCGCTGCGCCCGTTCTATATCGTGGCCGAGAAGATCCTTGCCTCCGGGGAGCGGCTGCCCGCCCACTGGGCTGTCCTCGGCACCACCGGCTACGAGTTCCTCAACCTGTTGAACGGCATCTTCGTCGATCACCCCCACGCGGGCGCCATGGAGCGGATTTACACGCGCCTGCTAAGCCAGCGCCCCTCGTTCGCCGAGATCGTCTATCGGTCCAAGCGGCTCATCATGGAGACGTCCATGGCGGCCGAGCTGAACACGCTCGGACATCGACTCGACCGCATCTCCGAGAAGCACCGCTCCTCCCGCGACTTCACGCTGGCCAGCCTCACCCAGGCCCTTCGTGAGATCGTCGCCTGCTTTCCCGTCTACCGCACGTATGTTGGCGACAGCGGCGACGGCCGCCGCGAGAGCGACCAGGAATACATCGCGCGGGCAGTAGCCATGGCCAAGCGACGCACCCCGGCCATGGACGTGTCCATCTACGACTGGATCCACGACCTGCTCGTTTTGAAGTTCCCGACGTGGGCGGAGGAGGCCGACCGGGCCGAGCGCGTCGACTTCGTGCTGCGGCTCCAGCAGACGACCGGCCCTGTCACCGCGAAGGGCTACGAGGACACGGCCTTCTACCGCTACCACAGTCTGGTCTCGCTCAACGAGGTCGGGGGCAACCCCGACCGCTTCGGCACCTCGCTTGCCGATTTCCACGCGGCCAACGTGACGCGACAGGCGGAATACCCCCATGCGCTGTCGGCGACCTCCACCCACGACACCAAGCGGAGCGAGGACGTGCGAGCACGCATCAACGTGCTGTCGGAGATCCCGCGGGAGTGGCGCACGCGAGTCACCAGCTGGCAGGGCCTGAACCGGAAGCATCGCGCCGTCGTGGACGGACAGCTGGTGCCCGGCCCCAACGAGGAGTATTTCCTCTACCAGACGCTCGTGGGGGCATGGCCGATCTCGCTCGAGCGTCTGCGCGTCTACCTCCTCAAGGCGATTCACGAGGCGAAGGTTCACACGAGCTGGATCAGTCCCCACGCCCTGTACGATGAGGCCGTCCTGAGATTCGCAGAAGCTGTCCTCGACCCCGCGCGCTCGGCCGCCTTCCTGGCCGACTTCACCCAGTTCCAGGCGCGAATCGCCAACTTCGGTGCCCTCAACTCGCTGGCCCAGGTGCTCGTCAAGATGACGGTGCCTGGCGTGCCCGACTTCTACCAGGGGACGGAGCTCTGGGACTTCAGCCTGGTCGACCCGGACAACCGCCGGCCCGTCGACTGGGCGCTCCGCCGGCGTCTCCTCGACGACCTCGTGGCGGAGATCGAGAACAGCCACGACCTGGCCGCGCTCGCTCGCAGCCTGATCAAGTCACGCGAGGACGGGCGGGCGAAACTCTACCTGATCCGCCAGGGCCTGGCGTTCCGGCGGGCGCGGGCCGCCCTGTTCGCGCACGGCGAGTACCGGCCACTGGAGGCGCGAGGGGCATTCGCTGAGCACCTCTGCGCATTCGCGCGCGTCGCGAACGACGTGGTCTCGCTGACAGTGGTGCCGCGCCACCTCGCCACGCGAGGGATCGACGATCCGCCCCTCGGCGCCGAATACTGGGCGGACACCTGGATCGCCCTACCCGACGACCTCGGAGCCCGCTTTACCAACGTGCTGACACGAGAGCCGGTGGAGGCGCACCTCACGGCCCAGGGCCGCGGGCTCATGCTCGGGAGCGTCCTTCAGAGCTTTCCGGTTGCCCTGCTCGAGGCTCCTGCGTGACAGCCGGGCGAGGTCAGTGCGTGCGCGGACGGATCGCTTCCTGTCCTGCCTGCAGCGCCGAGCTGAGCTGCCCCTTCGTCCGCTCCAGCACGTCTTCCGCTCTTTTTTCGACGGCCCGCAGCGTGTCGGCGGCTCCGTTTCGAACTCCTCTCGTCTTGCTGTCAGCGTATATGCGAATCTGATCTTGCCAGTACCAGACGGCGAACCCTCCTGCGAGCGCCCCCAGGACGAATCTAACCATTGCCGTGCTCCTTTCATCCGGGTCGGTCACGACGGTGCGATCACCGAGTAGCAAGAGAAGTGCCACGACTCCACCGGGATTTGCGGCAGCTAGACGGCCCATTGAGGGCCGAAACCCACGAGCGGCGAGGGCCCTGCACTTCTTCTTACTCGGTAAGACTTACCCACGTGTTCATTTCCTGACGCGCCGATCAGTTGAAGTGGAAGTGCAGGCCGAGGCCGATATAGTCGATCTTATCCTGGTAAAACTGCCCATTCGGGGAATGGCCCCTGAAGTATTCCAGCAGCAGTTGTAGGTTGCGACCGTACAGCGCGCCCAGGAGCTCGACTCCCGCGCGCGCGGACAGATCGGCGCTCCAGTCGTTTTGCTGGCGGGTCTGCACATCGACGCCGACCACGGGCCGGATGCGCGCGCCGGCCGGCCACGGGCTGCGGAACTCGATGCCCCCCTCGGCATACCAGGGCTTCAGATCCGACGGCTCTTTATCGAAGATGCCGCCACCGCCGCCGTAGATCCGGAGGCCGGGCCAGAACTCGTACGACAGCCTCAGGTCCGCTCCCTCGTAGGTGAGGTTGATCCGCTGCACGCTGCTGTTGGCAAGCAGGAACTCGTCGCCGAGGTGGCTGCTCTGATGGTAGATGCGCGTCAGCGCCGAGACGTCCTTCCAACGGAATCCCGCCACCGCGGCGGCCAGATAGTCCGCGTTGATCAGATCTTTCGACGGCGCGCCGAGGTTGAAGAGCGAAAAGACGCTGGCCTGGATGCCGAACTCCCATAGGACGTCCTCGAAGCGGTTACGGTAGAAGGTAAACGTTTCCCCGAAGCTCACTGCGGCCACGTTCTCCAACTGCCGGTTGCTGATGTAGTACTGGTACGCCGCTGAGAAGTGCGGCCAGCGCGGGTCGGCGATGAGTGGCTTGAACAGGATGCCGCCCGGCAACCAGCCGATCTGGTACTCGAGCGTCGTCGCCGGTCGCGCCTCGTCGGAGGCAGGGGAGCCGCGCGTCCCGGGGGTGGCGGAGGGTGCCGGCGCGGGCGCCGTCAGCACTTCGACCCGGTTCACCCCCGGGATGCGCGAAAGCGTGGTGACCACTCGGGCGCGATTCGCGCCCGCGAGGTCAGACTCGGCCACCGTCAGGACGCCGTCCCGGACGCGAAGGGAGGGTGCCGGCAGATTGAACTCGCGCTCCAGCACGGCCGCCGCGTACCCGGCGACATAGGCGTCATCCGGCGGCGCGGCGGAGGCCGGGATGGGGGTCAAGATAGTTAGCAGCAAGGCGGCGGCCATCGTCGCGCAGAGGTAGAAGGACATCGCGACCTCCTCGAGCCGGGACTGATCCAGAAAGATACCATCGCCGACAAGACGGCGGGTGACCGCCCACACCGACGTTCGAGCGCCTCGAGGCCGTCTTGGCGTTAGAATTTGTCCGACAGCCAGAACCCGGGGGTCCGTAAGGAGGGGAATTTATGCTCGGAGTGCTGACCCATCATTGGGCCAAAGCGGAGAGAGTCGACGAGGCCAAGAAGCTCCTCGACGGCAACGGCCTAGCACAGAGCAAGGCACCAGGCTTTGTCAGCCGCCAAACCTTGTACTCGACCGGGGATCCAACGAAAATCACCACACTGGTGGTGTGGACGAGCAACGACATCTACGATCAATGGCGCGCAAGCCCAGAGCGCGCAGTGGCCATGAAAGGCGCCGAGGGGCTGTGGTCGAAGCCCCCTGAGTCGGAGCGTTTTCACATGGCGTGAGTGGGATTGCCGCTCCGCGAATCCCTAGACGCCGCGATCCATCCCCGCATCCACCGCAGACGATCGCTTCTCCAGCGATGCCTCGATCTTCTTGCGGAGGTCCTGCCACATCTGTTCGTGGTCGGCGCTTTCGTCGCCATTCGTTTCCATCAGCTTGTCCCTGAATTCCATCAGCACCCAGTCCTCGGACCTGCCGCGCGGCATCTTGAAGAAGTCCGAGTCGAAGCTCGGCAGCTGGCCCGGCCCGAAGTAACCCTTGTCATGAAGCGTGTAGCCCTCCAGGCTGTCGGTCCCCTTCCCAAGGATTTCCCCGGTTTCAACGTAGTGCTCCATCACCGGCTGCATACCGAACTTCTGCACCGGGCAGACCTTCATGCAGATCCCACAGCCCAGGTAGCGCGCCATGACCGGGCGGCAGCGCTTGAAGACCAATTTGTTCTTTTCGACGCCTCGGTACCAGACCTTCTCCGGCATCAGGGCACGGCCGGGGCAGCGCTGCACGCAGACCTGGCAGACCTGGCAGAACTTGTGGATGCCGTAGTCGACCGGCTGGTCATGCGTCACGTTCGCGTTGGTGTAGATGATCTGGAGCCGAGCCCTGGACCCGAAGTGGGGCGAGAGCAGCTGGCCATTGGCGCCGAGTTGACCCAAGCCGGCTTGCACGAACATGGGGATCATCGGGCCGTAGTGCCAGGTGGGGCCTGACACCTGCACCTTGTAGCCCAGGGCCAGGATGAAGTTCGCGAGCTCCATCGTGAGCGGCCCCTGGTTGAAGTAGGTGCCGAAGTGGGTCTCTTCTCCAGCCATGCTGGGGATCGACTGGGTCTTGTCGAAGTCTTGCTCGAGCGCCAGGCAGATGGCGTGAGGCAGATCGTTCTTCAGCACCGGCTTTCGGCTCTGATACACATAATGGCGGTCGTTACGGGTAAAGCCCACCTCGCCGTAGCCGAGCTCGCGCGCCTTCTGCCGTATCGCCTCGGTCACATCTTCGCCGGTGGGTGTGCCGGTCGGCTTCAGATCACCGCTGGTCTTCACCCATTCAACGATGGGCTCCATGTGGTGCTCGTGTTCTTCGTAGAACGCTCGCAATTCAGGCGAGTAGCTACTGCGCTGCCGCCGTGCCCAGTCGGCCGAGGCGCTCTCGGCAACGGCCATGTTCTCCAGGGGGTCTTCTCTGGCGAAGAAGGCCACATCGCCCTCACGAGTTGGAATTCCCGGAACCGACAACAGGTCTTCAGCGACAGGGATCGTGATGGGAGGGTCTCCGAGATGCTTGCCCGGGCGCGTCACGTAGTGACTAACCTTTTTCTTCGCCATGGCTCTACCCTCCCGTGAAATTGTCCCTCAAGAGCGTCATCACGCTCGGCGGGCGCATCATACTCTCGGTGACAGAACGGATACAACAATAAGTATGAAAGCGCATCGCTCAACGTACTGACAGGTGGCGCACGATGTCAGCCTTACCCGGATTGCCTTTGAAATCCGGCAAGCGGATAATCACGAACCCATAGGAGAGGCACCGTGACTCCCGAGACCAGGACCAAACCCCAGGTGGCGATCATGAACGCGGTCCACGACCTGCCCGTGCTGGTCGCCCGCGACAAGGGGTTCTTCGGGGACGAGGGGCTCGACCTCGAGTTCGTGACCACGCCGGGGATGGCTCAGGTCACGACCTCGCATACCGTCAAGTTCGATTCGGTCTTCGAGCGCCCGCTCGACTCCGTCTACAACGAGGGTGGCATCGATTGTTACCGGATGTGCGAATGGGGCATCATGAAGCGCGCCGTCGAGGCCAACGCGCAGGGGCTGCGCGGGCGCAAGATCGTGGCGCTGG
>QHSV01000203.1 GCA_003221655.1 Candidatus Rokuibacteriota bacterium | reverse complement strand
GTCCAGATCTGGCGCAGGCTGTGGCGCGGCGAGCCGGTGAGCTATCGCGACGGCGACGTGGACCTGACCGATCACACCATCGGGCCGCTGCCGTGGAATTCGGCCGGGCCCCCCGTCCTCATCACGGCCGCGAACCGCGGTGAGATGCTCGCCGCCCAGTTCGATCGGTTCGGGCGGCTCGGCGACGGCATCATCACGACGTACGTGCACGCCGAGGAGTGCCGGCTCGTGCGCGAGCACGCCGAGGAGGCGCTGGCGCGCCATGGTCGCGCCGCCGCCGGCTTCTCGTTCTGCGTGTACACGACGGTCCGCATGGAGGACGATCCGCAGGAGGCCGAGCGCGTCACCGAGAAGTTCCTCGCCACCTACTACGGCGGAGGCGTGCACTCGCGCGGTACGATGGGCCTCGGCCCCCCCGACGTGGTGCTCGCGGCGCTTGGACGGTATGCTGCGGCTGGAGTCAGCGACCTCTGTATCAGGTTCGTGGGCGACGATCAGCTCGCCCAGCTGGAGCGGTTCACGGCCGAGGTCTGGCCAACCCTGCGAGGCTGACAGGAGCCTTCCATGAAAATTCGCTTCGATCCGGCTGCACCGTACGAGGTCGAGGAAGTGGACGTGCCGTTCGCCAGGCCGGAGGGCAAGGAGCTCCAGGCCCGTGTCTATCGCCCGAAGGGCGAGCCCGTCGCGCCCCTGGCGGCGCTGGTCGACGTTCACGGCGGTGCGTGGAGCCGGGGCGACAGGACCACCGGAGCCCATCACGGACGGGCACTTGCCGCTTCCGGGCTACTCGTGGTCTCTCTCGATTTCCGTCAGGGCTCCGAACACAAGCATCCCGCCGCGAGCGCGGATGTCGCGGCCGGCATCCGCTACGTGCGTGCTCACGCACGCCAGCTCGTGGTCGATCCCGGACGCATCGGGCTCGTGGGCAGCTCGAGCGGGGGACAGCTCGCCCTGCTCGGCGCCGTCAAGCCCGGCGCCCCCGAGCATGCCGGCACGCCGATCGTGCTACATGGCGGCTCGCTCGACGCCACCGCCGGTGACGAGTCGGTCGCGTTCGTCCTGGCGCTCTATCCCGTGGCGGATCCGCTGGCGCGGTATCGCTACGTGGTCGGACGGCAAGACGACGGATCGGGGTTCGACGCCAAGCGGCTGATCGCCGCCCATCACGGCTACTTCACGAACGAGGCCCAGATGGCCGAGGCCAGTGTGACGCGGATCGTGACGGCGCGCGAAACCCGGGCGCTGCCGCCCGCGTGGGTCGCCCAGCCGGAGCTCGACGACAACGTGCCGCCCGCGATCACCGAGGCGCTCGTCCGCGCCTATCAGCAGGCCGGCGGCGAGATCGAGCGCGTCCACTTTGCCGGCGCCAAGCATGGCTTCGTCCAGCAGGCGGGCGCGGACTCGGACAAGGCCATCGCCATGATGCGTGACTTCATCGGCCGGCAGCTCGCGCGATGAAGCTCCCGACGGCATTCCTCGTTTCTCTCGCCGTTTTCGTCGTCGCCGGGTTGGCCGGTGCCGCGCCTGTGGGGCGCGCGGCCGCGCCCGAGGGGCAGGTCACCTGGGGTGTGCACACGACACTGGTCCCCACGTACTTCGACCCCGCGGAGACGATGATCGTCACACGGTTCATGGTCATGTATGCGCTCCACGACGGCCTCGTGAAGCCGATGCCGGGAAAGAGCATGGCCCCGAGCCTGGCCGAGTCGTGGAGCGTGTCGCCCGACGGGCTCGTCTACGAGTTTAGATTGAGAACGGGAGTCAGGTTCCACAACGGCGAGATCGTCACGGCCGAGGACGTCAAGTTCTCCTTCGAACGCTATCGCGGAATCTACGCCAAGCCCCTCAAAGAGCGTGTCGTCAGCGTCGAGACGCCCGATGCCGGGCGCGTCCGCTTCCGCCTCAAGCGGCCATGGCCCGACTTCATGGTCTTCTACGGCACGATCGCCACCGGAGCCGGATGGATCGTCCCGAAGAAGTACGTCGAGAAAGTGGGGGACGAGGGCTTCAAGAAAGCTCCCGTGGGCGCGGGCCCGTACCGCTTCGTCTCGTTCTCGCCGGGGATCGAGCTGGTGCTCGAGGCCTTCGACGGCTACTGGCGCAAGACACCGAACGTGAAGCGCCTGATCTTCCGGGTGATCCCCGACCCGTCCACGCGGCTGGCCGCGCTCAAACGTGAAGAAGTCGACATCGTGTACTCGATGGTCGGCGAGCTGGCCGAGGAGGTCCGTCGCACGCCGGGCTTCTCGCTGAAGCCGGTGTTCCCGTCGGTGCACTGGCTGACGTTCACCGACCAGTGGGATCCGAAATCGCCCTGGCACGACCGGCGGGTTCGGGTGGCGGCGAACCTGGCGGTCGACCGGCAGGCGATCAACGAGGCGAGGACGTTCGGACTCTCGCGCGTCACGGGGACCATCGTCCCGTCGAGCTTCGACTTCTACTGGCAGCCACCGGCGCCATCGTTCGATCCCGCCCGGGCGAAGCAGCTCCTCACCGAGGCCGGATATCCGAACGGCTTCGATGCGGGCGAGTATTTCTGTGACATGACCTCAACCGACGCGGGGGAAGCTATGATCGGCTATCTCCAGGCCGTCGGCGTTCGGGCCAAGCTGCGCCCGCTCGAGCGGGCGGCCTTCAACAAGAGCGTCGCCGAGAAGAAGCTCCGGAGCCTCGTCCAGGTCATCGGCGGCGGCTTCGGCAACGCCGCCACCCGCCTCGAGGCCTACGTCGTCTCGAATGGCGCCTTCGCGTACGGCGGCTACCCCGATCTGGACGGTCTCTTCCAGGAGCAGGCCGCCGAGCTCGATCGGACGAAGCGCGAGTCGATCCTGCAGCGCATCCAACAGCTCGTCCACGAGCGCGCAATGTTCGCGCCGATCTACGAGCTCGCCTTCGTTGCGGGCGTGGGCCGGCGCGTGGAAGAGTCGGGGCTCGGGCTGATCGCCGGTTACGCCTTCTCGGCGCCCTACGAGGACATGAAGCTCAAGACCAAGTAGAGTGCGCCCCGGCGTTGACCGGTGCCCCGCCGCGAGCTACTCTCGCGGCACTTGAACGTCTGTCCCACTCGTCCGACGGAGGTCTGGCCATGAGCGCGACGAAATCCCCATTGTCCGAGATCATCTCCGTCAGCGACCTCGCATGGCAGGAGCGGCAGCCCGGGGTCCGGATGAAGAGCATCTGGGAGCACCCGGACACCAAGCGACGGGCCGTCATGACTCGCCTCGAGCCCGACGCGAAGCTCCCGCTTCATCGGCACGTCGGCGACGAGCTGGTCTTCGTGATCGAGGGCGCGATTGCGGACGAGTTCGGCACCGTGACGGCCGGGAACGTGGGCTACCGGCCGAACGGCTGTGTGCACACGGTGTCGGCGAAGAACGGGGCGACGGTCCTCGCGATCATCGCCGGGGGAGTGGAACCGCTGACGCAGCGGGACAGTGGACCGCCGTCGCAGATCGTCGCGCTGAGCGAGCTGCCGTGGATCGAGACTCGCCCCGGTGTCCGCCAGAAGAGGATCTGGGAGGATAAGGCCGGGGAGCGTCGCGCGATCCTGGCGCGCTTCGACCCAGGAGCCACGCTCGCCCGTCATCGTCACGTGGGTGACGAGCTGATCTTCGTCATCGAAGGGGCGAATGCCGACGAATCGGGTCCCGTGAACACGGGCAACATGAACTACCGGCCGAACGGTTGCATCCACACCGTGACGACGAAGAACGGTGCGACCGTCCTGGCCATGGTCTGGGGCCGCACGGAACCGGTCTAACAGGGGGCTTCCATTATGAGCAGCGTTCGAGGCCTCTTCGGTTCGTTCCTCGTCCTCACGATCTTGGTCATCGGGGTTTCGCCGGGCGCCGCGGCGCCCGAAGGTCAGATGACCTGGGCGGTGCACATCTCACTGGCGCCCACCTGGTTCGACCCGGCGGAGACCTCCGGGATCATCACGCCATTCATGGTGCTCTACGCCTTGCACGACTCCGTGCTCAAGCCGATGCCGGGCAATCCCTTGGCGCCGAGTCTGGCCGAATCGTGGAGCGTGTCCCCGGATGGGCTCGTGTACGACTTTGTTCTGCGAAAAGGGGTCAAGTTCCACAATGGGGACCCGGTCACCGCCGAGGACGTGAAGTTCTCGCTCGAGCGTTACCGGGGTGCGTCCGCCAAGCCGCTCAAGGAGAGCGTTGCGGCGGTCGAAACCCCGGATCCCGGGCGTGTCCGCATCCGTCTCAAGCGGCCGTGGCCCGACTTCATGACCTTCTACGCCGGCGCCACCGGCGCCAGTTGGATCGTACCGAAGAAGTACGTCGAGAAGGTCGGCGACGAGGGTTTCAAGAAGGCCCCGATCGGGGCCGGCCCGTACAAGTTCGTCTCGTTCAGCCCGGGTGTCGAGCTCGTCCTCGAGGCCTTCGATCAGTACTGGCGGAAGGCGCCGAACGTGAAGCGGGTGATCTTGAAATCGATCCCGGACGAAGCCACGCGCCTCGCCGCATTGAAGCGCGGCGAGGTGGACATCGCTTACGTGATCCGCGGCGCGCTGGCCGAGGAGCTCCGGCGAAGCCCGGGGCTGACGCTCAAGCCCAACGTCGGTCAGGCCACCTTCTGGGTCAATTTCCCTGACCAATGGGATTCGAAATCGCCGTGGCACGATCGGCGCGTGCGCCTGGCCGCCAACTTCGCCATCGACCGGCCGGCGATGAACCAGGCGGACGCCCTCGGATTTTCCAAGATCAACTGGAGCATCATTCCCAGCAGCTTCGAGTTCTACTGGCAGCCGCCCGGCTACGGCTACGATCGCGCCAAGGCCAAGCAGCTCCTGGCCGAGGCCGGGTACCCCAACGGCTTCGACGCCGGGGACTACTTTTGCGATGCCGCGATCGCCTACGTTGGCGAGCCCGTGGTCAACTACCTCAACGCGGCCGGTATCCGGGTGAAGCTGCGGCCGATCGAGCGCGTGGCCTTCTTCAGGGGGTGGGCGGAAAAGAAGCTCAAGGGCCTCGTCCAGGGCGGCAGCGGCGCCTTCGGCAACGCGGCCACGAGAATCGAGGCGTTCGTCGCCGCCGGCGGCACCTACGTCTACGGGAGCTACAAGGACATCGACGGGCTCTTCCTGGAGCAGGCGAACGAGCTGGATCCCAAGCGCCGCGAGGCCACGCTGCATCGCATCCAGCAGCTCATCCACGAGAAGGCGATGATCGCGCCGATCTGGCTGAACGCCGGCCTGAACGGCTTCGGGCCGCGGGTGGAAGAGTCGGGGATCGGAGTCATCGCCGGCTACGCGTTCTCGGCGCCCTACGAGGACGTGAAGCTGAAGGGCAAGTGAGGAAGGGCGTTCACCATGACACACGTCAAAGGCCTCTCCGTTTCGTTGCTCATCGTCATTCTGGCCCTCGGGACATCACCGGGCGACGCGGCCCCCGAGGGGCAGATGACGTGGGCCGTGCACACGACGCTGGTGCCCACCTGGTTCGACCCCGCGGAGACCATCCAGGGCACGCCGTTCATGGTCCTCTCGGCCACTCACGACGCCCTCGTGAAGCCGATGCCCGGCAGGAGCATGGCGCCCAGCCTCGCCGAATCGTGGAGTACCTCGCCCGACGGGCTCGTCTACGAGTTCAAATTGAGAACGGGGGCCAAGTTCCACAACGGCGAGCCCGTCACCGCCGAGGACGTGAAGTTCTCCTTCGAGCGCTATCGGGGCATCTTCGCCAAGACCCTCAAGGAGCGGGTCACGGCGGTCGAGATCCTCGATCCCGGCCGCGTCCGGTTTCGGCTCAAGCAGCCCTGGCCCGATTTCATGACCTTCTATGGGACACGCGCGTCGGGCGCCGGGTGGATCGTCCCGAAGAAGTACGTCGAGAAAGTTGGCGACGACGGCTATAAAAAAGCGCCGATCGGCGCCGGTCCGTACCGCTTCGTCTCGTTCACCCCCGGCGTAGAGCTGGTACTCGAGGCGTTCGACCAGTATTGGCGCAAGACGCCGCACGTGAAGCGGCTGATCCTCCGTGTGATTCCCGACCACGCCACGCGGCTGGCGGCGCTCAAGCGCGGTGATGCCGACGTCGTCTACCTGATCAGCGGCGAGCTGGCCGGAGAGGTCCGGCGCACGCCCGGGCTCACGTTGAAAGCCGTGTTTCCGTCCAACCACTGGCTGATCTTCGCCGATCAGTGGGATCCGAAGTCGCCCTGGCACGACAAGCGCGTGCGTCTCGCCGCCAACCTGGCGATCGATCGCCACACCCTCAACGATGCCGCGACGCTCGGCCTTTCGAAGATCACCGGGAGCATCGTCCCGTCGAGCTTCGACTTCTACTGGCCGGCGCCCGCATACCCCCACGATCCGGCCCGGGCCCGACGACTCCTGGCCGAGGCCGGGTACGCGAATGGCTTC
>QHSV01000549.1 GCA_003221655.1 Candidatus Rokuibacteriota bacterium | reverse complement strand
GACCTGCGCACGGTCGCTCACAACCTCCGCGAGGTCTCCGATCGCCTGGCCGGCGGCCGCGGCACGCTCGGCAGCTTGGTGGCCGACTCGGGCGACGAGGGCGAGCTCAAGCTCACCCTGCAGGACCTCAGAGCGGCCGTCGCCAATCTCAAGGCGATCAGCCAGAAGATCAACGAGGGTGAGGGGACGGTGGGCGCGCTGATCGCCGATCCGGCGATCTACGAGCGTCTCGTCACGATCCTCGACGGTGCCCAGCGGAGCTTCCTGCTGAGATCGATGATCCGGGGCCTCGGCGACAAGGGGGCGAAGTCGAAAGATGGCGACGCGCGACGCTAGCGTCTACCGGTGCCAGGAGTGCGGGTTCACGAGCCCCCGGCGGTGGCGTGGTGCGTGGCTCGCTGGTACTGATCGGCGGTGATCCGGGCGTGGGCAAGTCGACGTTGCTGTTGCAGGCGGCGCAGGCACTCGCGCGGGTGACCCCGCCGGTGCTCTATGTCAGCGCCGAGGAGTCGGCGGCCCAGGTGAAGATGCGCGCCGACCGGCTCGGCATCACGACCGACGGGCTGCTCCTGTGGCCCGAGACCGATCTGTCGGTCGTCCAGGCTCTGCTCGACGACGTGAAGCCGCGAGGGCTCGTCATCGACTCCATCCAGACCGTGTTCCTGCCGGAGCTGGAGTCGGCGCCGGGCAGTGTCACGCAGGTGCGTGAGTGCGGGGCGCGCCTCATGACGCTGGCCAAGGGCCTCGGCATCGCCACGTTCCTGGTCGGCCACGTCACGAAAGAGGGGGCGCTCGCGGGGCCCCGTGTCCTCGAGCACCTCGTCGACACCGTGCTGTACTTCGAAGGGGAGCGCCACCACGCGTACCGTGTTCTCCGGGCGGTGAAGAATCGGTTCGGCTCGACGAACGAGATCGGCGTCTTCGAGATGGCGGAGAGGGGGCTGGTCGAGGTGAAGAACCCCTCCGGCTTCTTCCTCGCCGAGCGTCCCGTCGAGGCGCCCGGCTCGGTCGTCGTCTCGAGTCTCGAGGGCACGCGGCCGGTGCTGCTGGAGCTGCAAGCCCTCGTCGCGCATGCCGCCATCGGGACCCCGCGCCGGACGGTGCTCGGCGCCGACTACAACCGCGTGTGCCTGTTGCTGGCGGTTCTCGAGAAGCGCGCGGGCGTTCCGCTCGGGAGCCAGGACGTTTTCGTCAATGTCGCGGGCGGCGGCCGAGTGACGGAGCCCGCCGTGGATCTGGGAATCGTCGTCGCCGCGGCGTCGAGCTACATGGATCGAGCGGTGCCGGGCGACGTGCTCGTGGTCGGCGAGGTGGGGCTGACCGGAGAAGTCCGTGCCGTCGCGGGGCTTGAGCTGCGTTTGCGCGAGGCGGCCGCACTGGGCTTCCGCCGTGCGATCGTGCCTCGCAGCAATGTCCTCGAGCCGACGAAGGTGTCGCTCGACGTCCACGGCGTGGCCACGGTCGGCGACGCCCTGGCGGCGCTGCTCGGCTGACGGCACGAGCGTGAAGCCCATGCCAGGCAGACCCATGGTCGGGCGGGTGGCGGTGGTCATCCCCGCGGGCGGCGTGGGAGCGCGCTTCGGACGTCGCACCCCGAAGCAATTCATCAAGATTCAGCGCGTCCCCATCGTGACGATGACGGTCAGCCACTTCACGCGCCATCCGGCCGTGACCGCGATCGTCGTCGCCGCGCCGGAGTCTCACATCGAACGGACCCGACGCGCGCTGTCCCCGATTGCCCGCCGCGCGCCGCTTGCCGTCGTGCCCGGCGGCCGGACGCGCCAGGACTCGGTGTGGCTCGCGATGCAGGCCCTGCCCGACGCCGAGGTCATCGTCGTCCACGACGCCGTCCGGCCGTTGATCACGAGGCGACTGATCGACGCCGTCGTGCGCGCCGCCGCGGAGTTCGGCGCCGCGATCTGCGCCCTGCCGATCGCCGAGACCGTCAAGCGCGTGCGGGACGATGTCGTGGAAGCGACCCTCGACCGCTCGGAGCTCTGGGCGGTTCAGACGCCGCAAGCGTTCCGCGCGGACCTCCTCCGC
>QHSV01000241.1 GCA_003221655.1 Candidatus Rokuibacteriota bacterium | reverse complement strand
CACGGCGCCGAGCTTTACGAGGAGGCGCGGCGGTCCGGCGTCGGGCTCGGCTTCGAGGCGGCGGTGGCCGGCGGCATCCCGCTGATCCGCGCCGTGAAGGACGGGCTGGTCGCCAACCGTGTGCTGTCGCTGGCCGGTATCGTCAACGGGACCTGTAACCACATCCTGAGCAAGATGACCGACGAGGGCCTGGATTTCTCGCTGGTCCTCAAGGAGGCTCAGGCGCGCGGCTACGCCGAGGCCGATCCGACCCTCGACATCGAGGGCATGGACTCGGCCCACAAGCTGCAGATCCTCGTGGCGCTGGCCTTCCGCACGTTCGTGGATCTCAAGCACATCCACACCGAAGGGATCACGCGCGTCACCGCCCAGGACATCGACTACGCACGGGAGCTCGGCTATCGGATCAAGCTCCTGGCGATCGCCAAGGCGACGGGTCCGGCCGGCGCTTCCGGCGCCGGCGTGGAAGTCCGCGTGCACCCCACGATGATTCCCGCCGCCTCCCCGCTGGCCGCCGTATCCGGTGTCTTCAACGGGATCTTCCTGACCGGCGACGCCGTCGGCGACCTCATGTTCTACGGACGAGGCGCCGGGCAGATGCCGACGGCTTCGGCGGTGCTGTCGGACGTGGTGGAGATCGCACGGCGCATCGCGCACGGCATCCCCTCGCTCCCCCTCGAGCTGCCGTCGATCGGCCCGACGGCCCTGCCGCTCACGCCGATGGAAGCGATCCGCTGCTGCTACTACCTAAGAGTGACCGCCCAGGACCGGCCCGGCGTGCTGTCCAGAGTCGCGGGCATCCTCGGCGACAACGACATCTCGATCGCCAACGTGATCCAGAAGGGCCGCGGGACGCGCGAGGCGGTCCCCGTGGTGATGCTGACCCACGAGGCGCGCGAGCGCGACATGCGAGCCGCGCTGGCGAAGATCGACCGGCTGCGTGACGTCGCCGCCGCGACGATGATGATCCGCGTGGAGGGTGGGTCCGCGTGAAGCTGTGGCGCGGCGTGATCGAGGAGTATCGAGACTTCCTCCCGGTGACGGACAAGACGCCCGTCGTCACGCTGTTCGAGGGCAACACCCCTCTCGTTCCCGCGCCCCGGCTGGCCGAGGCGACCGACGCGCGGATGCAGATCTACCTCAAGTGCGAGGGGTTCAATCCGACGGGCTCGTTCAAGGACCGCGGGATGACGATGGCGATCTCGAAGGCGCTCGAGATGGGCTCGCGCGCCGTCATCTGCGCTTCGACAGGAAACACCTCGGCCGCCGCCGCCGCGTTCGCGGCGCGCGCCGGTATCCGCGCCTTCGTCATGGTGCCGAAGGGCGCGGTCGCGCTCGGCAAGCTCTCGCAGGCCGCGATCCACGGCGCCCGGGTCCTCACCGTCGAGGGCAACTTCGACCAGGCGCTGACGATCGTCCGTCAGATCGCCGAGCGGCACCCGGTCACGCTCGTGAACTCCGTGAACCCGTTCCGGCTCGAGGGTCAGAAGACCGGAGCCTTCGAGGTCTGTGATCAGCTCGGTCGCGCGCCGGACTACCACCTGATCCCCGTCGGGAACGCCGGGAACATCACCGCGTACTGGCGCGGCTACCGCGAATACCACCGGGCGGGCCGCGTGAAAGAGCTGCCGCGGATGGTCGGCTTCCAGGCGGCGGGCGCGGCGCCGATCTACGAGAACCGCGTGGTCGAAGAGCCGCGCACGGTCGCGACCGCGATCAAGATCGGGAATCCTGCGTCCTGGGGCCCGGCGCTCGAGGCCGTGAAGGACTCTCGGGGCTGGGTCGACATCGTCACCGACGAGGAGATTCTGCGGGCCTACCGCATGCTCGCCCGCGAGGAGGGCATCTTCATGGAGCCGGCGTCGGCGGCGACGGTGGCCGGGTTGATCAAGTCCGTCAAGGCCGGACGCTTCGAACCCGGGTCGACCCTGGTGCTCACCCTTACCGGCCACGGGCTGAAGGACCCGGAAACGGCGCTCGAGTCCGCGTCGCGCCCGACGGCGGTGCCGCCCCAGGTCGACGCCGTCCTGGCGCAGCTCGGCCTCTGAACCGGCTCAAGGTCGCGCTCGGCGTCGCGATCAGCGTCGCCCTCCTCGTCTACCTCTTCCGCAGCGTCGACCTGCTGGAGCTCGGCCGCCAGCTGCGCGACGCCCACTGGGGCTGGATCCTGGTCGCGACCGCCATCTCGCCTCTCCAGATCTGGGTGCGCGGGCGGCGCTGGTGGTATCTCTTTCCGCCGGGCTCCAACCCGCCGTCCCTGACGCCGGCCATGATGATCGGCTACATGGCCAACAACGTGCTCCCGCTCCGCGCGGGCGAGGTCGTGCGTGTCTATGTGGTCGCCCGGCGCTGGAAGGTGTCCAACCAGAGCGCGGCGGCACGCGCCCATCCCTTCTGGACGACGCTCGCCACACTCGTCGTCGAGCGGGTCCTGGACAGCCTGGTCGTCGTGCTCATCCTCGCAGTGCTGGTCCTCGTCATCCCGGTGCCGAGGTTGCTCGAGGTGGCCGCGCTCGTCGTGCTGGCGATCGACCTCGTCGGCATCGCGGTCCTGATCGGGCTCGTCGTGGCGCCGGATGGCTGCGCTCGGCTCATCACGCGGCTCGCGGGTCGCTGGCCCGCGCTCCAGCGGCGAGCGGTCAAGGTCTTCGAGACGTTCGTCCATGGCCTCGACGGCATCCGCACGCCGTCCCATGCGGTGCCGCTCGTCGCGTGGACCGCCGTCGTCTGGCTTACCCCCGCACTCGCCGCGTGGACGATGCTTCTAGCGATGGACCTCCACCTGCCCTTCATCGCGGGCTGGGCGGTGCTCGCCTTCGTCGGGCTCGGCGTCTCCATCCCGTCCGCCCCGGGCTACGTCGGCGTCTTCCACGCCGCCGCGGTGCTCGCGGTCGGCCTCTTCGGCGTGCCGCAGGCGGCGGGAGTCGGCTATGCGCTACTCTTCCATGCCAGCCAGGTCCTGCCGGTCACGCTGCTCGGCTGGCTCTACCTGGTGCGCGAACAGGTGAGCCTCGGTGAAGCCGCCCACGCGCGGTTGTCGTCGCCCGGGCCGTGAGGCCGGCCGGGGCGCCCGCTCAACCGTGGTAGATTTCGTCTAGCATGGCGCTGCTCGTCCAGAAGTTCGGGGGATCGTCCGTCGCTGACGCGGAGAAGATCACGAATGTCGCGCGGCGCGTCGCCGCGAGCGCGCCCGGCAATCAGCTGGTCGTGGTGGTGTCCGCCATGGGCAAGACGACCGATGGCCTCTTGGCGCTCGCCCGGCAGATCTCCACGGCTCCCGACTTGAGGGAGATGGACATGCTGCTCTCGACCGGCGAGCAGGTCACCATCGCCCTCCTGGCAATGGCGCTGCAGTCGCTCGGGCTCAAGGCGCGCTCCTTCACCGGCCCCCAGGTCGGCATGCGGACGGACCACGCGCACACCCAGGCCCGCATCACCCAGATCGATGCCGACCGCGTGCGCCGGGCGCTCGACGGCGGCGAGATCGCGGTCGTCGCCGGATTCCAGGGGCTGTCGGACGCGGATGAGATCACGACGCTCGGGCGCGGCGGCTCCGACCTCACCGCGGTCGCGTTGGCGGCGGCGCTGAAGGCGGACGTGTGCGAGATCTACACCGACGTCGAGGGCGTGTACACCGCCGACCCGAACATCGTTCCCGAGGCCCGCAAGCTGGCTCGCGTCGCCTACGACGAGATGCTCGAGCTGGCGAGCCTCGGCGCGAAGGTGCTCCAGACGCGCTCCGTGGAGTTCGCCAAGAAATACGGCGTCACGGTCCACGTGCGCTCCACGTTCCGGCCGGACCCCGGCACGCTCGTGACGAAGGAGGAGCACGACATGGAACAAGCGGTGGTCACCGGCGTGACGCACGACCGGAGTCAGGCGAAGATCTCCATTCTGAGGGTGCCCGACCGGCCCGGCATCGCCGCGCGTGTCTTCGGGGCGATCTCGGCCAAGAACATCGTCGTCGACATGATCGTCCAGAACATCAGCCAGGACGGCTACACCGACATGTCCTTCACCCTGCCGCGCGGCGATCATGCTCGGGCGGTCGCCGAGCTCGGCGACGTGGCGCGAGAGATCGGTGCGCGCGGCATCGCCCACGACGAGCGCGTCGCCAAGGTTTCCATCGTCGGCGTCGGGATGCGCAGCCACTCCGGTGTCGCGTCGACGATGTTCGCCGCGCTCGCGCGGGAGGGGATCAACATCCAGATGATCTCCACGTCCGAGATCGCCGTCTCGTGCGTCATCGAGGACAAGTACGCCGAGCTGGCCGTGCGGACCCTGCACGACGCGTTCGAGGTCGCCCGGGGCGTCACCCGATGAGCACGGGCTCGTGTCCCGTCCCGGACCTATGTTACGACCTCGCCGCAGGCGGAGGCGCCAAGCGGCACGCCCTCGCTGCTCCGTTGCGGCTGGGCTCCATCCGGGCGCATCGCGTCCGGATCGGGCAAGGCGGGAACGGATCCCGGCGCCCCCTACCGCACCCGCCCGCCGCCTCCGGTGAAGCGTGATCGTTAACAGCACTTCGCGGGCGGGACGCGAGGCAGCCGTCGTCGACGCGTGCCACGGCTCGGGCGGGTGACCGGCACGCCGGCCACCCGCCCCAAGGATCACGCGCGTTTGAGCTCGCTGCGATCGATCGGCAGTTTCCTGACGCGCCGGCCCGTCGCGGCGAAGATGGCGTTGCACACGGCCGGAGCCACGGTCGGCACACCGGGCTCGCCCAGACCGCCCGGGGCCTCGCCCGAGTCGAGGATGTGCACGTCGACCACCGGCATCTCGTTGATGCGGAGCATCTGGTAGTCGTGGAAGTTCGACTGCTGCACGCGGCCGCGGTCGATCGTGATGTTCCCGTAGAACGCGGCCGTGAGGGCATACACGGCGCCGCCCTCCATCTGCGCCTTCACCGCGTCGGGATTCACGGCGAGGCCGGCGTCGATCCCGCAAACGAGCCGGTGGACCTTGACCGCGCCGGCCGGCGCCACGGAGACCTCTGCCACGGTGGCGGCGTAACTTCCGTACGAGAAGACGACGGCGATACCGCGGGCGCGGCCGGCGGGCAGCGGCGCGCCCCAGTTCGCCCGGTTCGCGACCAGCTCGAGGATGGCCTTGTGACGCGGTGACTTGCCGAGCAGCGCGCGCCGATACTCGAACGGATCCTTGCCGGCCGCGTGGGCCAGCTCGTCGATGAAGCTCTCGATGATGAACCCGTTCTGCGAGGGGCCGACCGAGCGCCAGAAGCCGAGCGGAATGCCGAGGTCCTTGTTGTTCCACTCGATGCGGAGATTCGGGATGTCGTAGGGCATGTTGCGGACCGCCTCGACGGCGGCCGGGTCGATGGTGCCCGCCTGTGCCCGGCCCTTCTGGATCAGGATCCCGGGGCCGACGATCCGGGTGAACCATGCCGATGGCATGCCGTTGGTGTCGAGGGCCGCCCGGAAGACGTTGTACGTCGCGGGCCGGTAGAAGCCGTGCGTGATGTCGTCCTCTCGCGTCCACATGACCTTCACGGGCGCGCCGACGGCCTTGGACGTCTCGACGGCGTCGACGATGAAATCGATCTCGCCGCGCCGGCCGAAGCCGCCGCCGAGCATCGTGGTGTTGACGATGACCTTCTCGGGCGGCAGGCCGGTCAGCCTTGCCGCGGTCGCCTGGGTTCCGCCGGGGTTCTGGGTCGGCGCCCAGATCACGCACGCCTCGCGGCTGACCTGCGCGGTGGCGTTCATCGGCTCCATGCACGCGTGCTCGAGGAACGGCACCTGGTACACGGCCTCGAGCACCTTGCCGCCGGCAGCCAGCACCTTCTCGGCGTCCCCCTCGTTCTTCGCGATCTGGCCCGGCTGCTTTGACGACGTCTCGTACTCGCGCGTGATCGTGGCGCTCGACACCTGCGCGGTCGGTCCCTCGTCCCACGTCACCTTGAGCGCCCGACGTCCCTGCAGCGCCGTCCAGAAGTTGTCGGCGACCACGGCGACGCCGTTCGACACCTGGACCACGTCCTTGACGCCCTTGATCTGCTTGGCGGCCGTGGCGTCGAAGCTCTGCACCTTGCCGCCGAACACGGGGCAGCGCTCGATCGAGCCGACGAGCATCCCTGGAACCTGCACGTCCACGCCGTAGATGCTGCGGCCGGTGACCTTGTCCGGCGTGTCCCGCCGCTTGACGGCCTTGCCGATGTAGCGGAACTGATCGGGAGTCTTCAGTTTCGGATTCTGTGGGACGGGAAGCGCCTGCGCCTTGTCCACGAGCTGTCCATACTGCAGCCGCCGTCCCGTGGGCCGATGGACCACGGCGCCCTCTTCGGTCTGCACGCTCTCGACCGGCACGCCCCACTCGTTCGCCGCGGCCTGCTTCAGCATCTCGCGCGCGGAGGCGGCCGCCTTCCGCCACATCTCCAGGTGGTCGCGAACGCCCCGGCTCCCGCCGTAGGACTGGGTGCCGGTGACCGGGTTCTTGTAGAGCGTCGGATTCGCCAGCGCCTGCTCGACCTTGACGTTCTCGAGCTTGGCGTCCAGCTCATCGGCGATGATCATCGGCGTCGTCGTCAAGGACCCCTGGCCCATCTCGGGCACCGAGTTGGTGATCGTCACGACCCCGTCGCGGTCGATCCGCAGCCACTGGTTCGGCGCGAACACCCCGGGGGTCTGCGCCAGAGCGCGAATCGGCAGAGCGAAGCCGATCGTGAGCCCCGCGCCGACCGCGAGGCCGCCCTTGAGAATCTCGCGTCGACTGACCAGCGTCTTCATCGCGCGCCTCCCTTCCTGATCGCCGCGGCGCGATGGATGGCGGCCCGGATGCGCTGGTAGGTCCCGCATCGGCAGATGTTGCCCGACATCCCGTCATCGATGTCGGCGTCGGTCGGAGAGGGCTTGCGGGCGAGCAGCGCCGCCGCCGACATGATCTGACCGGACTGGCAGTAGCCGCACTGCGGGACGTCGACCTCCATCCACGCCTTCTGAACCGGGTGATCGGCGCGCTCCGACAGTCCCTCGATCGTGGTCACGCGCCGGCCGGCGACCGCCGAGGCGGGCGTGACGCACGAGCGCACGGGGGTGCCGTCGACGTGAACGGTGCAGGCGCCGCAGACCGCGATGCCGCATCCGTACTTGGTCCCCGTCAGGTTGAGCGACTCCCGGAGCACCCACAAGAGCGGCATCTCGGGCGGGACGTCGACCTGCCGTTGCTTGCCGTTGACCGTGAACGAAACCATGGCGACCTCCTGGCTCGAGTCGTTGCCGCGGCACATGATACTCCGTCTTCCGATGATTGTCTGACGCGCCGCGCCCACTCCGCCGCCCGCCGCGGCTGCTGTCTGACTTTTTCGACTCTAGTCGCGCGGCCAGCGGAGTGGGATCGTCGGCCCGTGACCCTCTACACGCGCCGCCAGCTGCTCGTGCTGCTGCTCCTGCTCGCCGTCGCCGGCCTGGGCCTCGCCGTCGGCCACTGGCGCCGCGCCAACCCGGACGTCGTCGAGTATCTCGAGCAGATCGACCGCGCGCCGACGCCTCCACCGACCGTCTCCGCTCCTCAACCCGGCGGTCGCCCGCGGGCTGCGCGGTCGAGGTCAGATGCGGAGCCTCGACGCGTGCGGCGGAGCCGGGCGCCAGGAGAGGCGCCGGCCACCCCAGCAGCGGCGACGCAGGCCGCGTCGCCGCCCGGCGACATCGACCTCAAACCAGGCGACGGAAGTCGAGCTGATGTGCCGATGATGGTCGCCGAGTGATTCTCAGGCGAACACCGATCGCGCCGCTCGCGACTGCCTTCGGCGTGGGCATCGCCGTCGCGTCCCTGGCCGGTCCCGAAGTCCTTTGGGCCGCATGGCTCGCGGCCGTCGCGTTCGGCGTGGGACTTCTGGCCCTGGGACGGAGCCGAGGTGCCGCGGCCGCGCTGCTGGTCGGCGTCGCCGCCGTGGGCGCGCTGCGCGGCAGCGAGGCGCCGCTTCCACCGGATCATGTCGCGCGGCTCGACCTTCCCATGGTCGTGCGGATCGAAGGCCGGCTCGCCGTCGAGCCGACACGTTGGGCGCCCGATCGCACTCGCTTGCTGATCGACGCCGACCAGGCCGACGGCGCGCCGGCCTCGGGACGCATCCAGGTGACGGTGTACGGGGTACCGCCGCCGCTGACCGAAGGTCAACGCATCGCGGCTCCGCTCAAGGTCCACCCGGCGACGGGTTTCCGCAACCCTGGAACCTTTGACTATGCCGCGCACCTCGCGCGCGAGGGCGTTCGAGT
This sequence comes from Candidatus Rokuibacteriota bacterium, assembly GCA_003221655.1. GTDB lineage: Bacteria > Methylomirabilota > Methylomirabilia > Rokubacteriales > CSP1-6 > AR31. Next base: position 13,202 of record QHSV01000241.1, on the reverse strand, counting down.
CGTCGCCACGGCCCGCGCCGAATCCCTCACGCTGCTGGACGATCCCTCACCGCCGTGGGCGGTGCGCGTGAAGCGCGCGTCGATGACCGCCATGGGGCGCGCGCTGCCGCCGACGTCGGCGGCGTTACTGGCCGGGCTCCTGCTCGGCGAGCGTACCGAGCTGCCGCGTGACATCGACGATGCCTTCCGGCGCGCCGGGGTCTATCACGTCCTGGCGGTTTCCGGCTTCAACGTGGCGCTCCTGGCGGCCGCGGTGTGGGCACTCTGTCGACTCGCGCACCTCCCTCGTCGCGCCTCGGCCGCCACCGCGATCGTCGTCGTGATCGGGTTCGCGCTCGTCGTCGGGCCGTCGCCCTCGGTGCTGCGCGCCGTCGTCATGGCGGTGCTCGTCCTGGCCGCGCTCCTTCTGGAGCGAGACGCCTCGGTGACGAACAGCCTCGCCGTGGCGGCGCTGGCGATCCTCGCCGTTCGACCGGGCGATCTCTTCGACCCGGGCTTCCAGCTCTCGTTCGCCGCCACCCTGGGCATCGTCGTGGCCCCCCTGCCGCGGAGCGCAGTCTTTGGCGCGCTCGGCGTGAGCGCGGCCGCCCAGCTGGCCGTGCTGCCGGTCGCGCTGACGCACTTCAACCAGCTCTCGACGATCGGCGTCGTCGCGAACCTCGGCGTGGTCCCGCTCGCCGGCGCCGCGACGATCGTGGGACTCGTCGCCGTCGCCCTGTCCTTTCTCAGCGAGACGGTCGGCGGGGTGGCGTTCGATGCGGTGTGGCCCGTGTTGCTGCTATTGCGAGGTGTCGTCGCGCTCGCCGCCAGGGTGCCCGGCGCCGTCGTCCATTTGCCCGCTCCCGGCTGGATCGCCGTGACGTGCTACCTCGGCGGGCTCGCGCTCCTCCTCGTCTGGTACGAGACTCGAGCGCGGGACGGGCGCCGGAGTCCCCTTCTCCTGGGAATCGTGCTCCTCGCCCTCGCGGTCGGCGTCGCGGCGTGGCCGCTCGTGCGACCATCCGACGGCCGGCTGCGGCTCACGGTGCTCGATGTCGGTCAGGGCGACGCGATCGTCATCGAGACGCCCGATGGCCGCACGATCCTCGTCGACGCCGGCTCGGGCGGTCCGATGCGCCTCGACGCCGGGGAGCGCGTCGTCGCGCCGTTCCTCTGGAACCGCGGCGTCCTCCGTCTCGGCGGCGCCGCCGTCACGCACGACGACGCCGACCACGCGGGAGGCATGCCCGCGGTGCGGCGGCTCTTCCGGATCGACGAGCAGTGGACGGGCGCCGACGCTCCCTCGGAGCCGCGCCGGTTCGGGCGCGCGCTCGTGACGGCCCTTCCGCCGCTCGACGCGCCAGGCGGACGACGCAACGACGCGGCCCTCGTCCTGCGCATCGAGATGGGGCTCGTCTCGTTCCTGCTCGCGTCCGACATCGGGGCCGCCCGCGAGCACGAGCTGGTGGCGTCGGGGACACGCCTCGGGTCGACCGTCCTCAAGGTCGCCCACCACGGCTCGCGCTCCTCCACCACCCTCGAGTTCCTTCGCGCGGTCCGCCCGACGGTCGCGGCGATCTCGGTCGGCGCGCGCAACCCTTACGGCCATCCCGATCCGGCCGTGCTCGCCCGACTCGCCGAGGCCGGCGCGCAGATCTCCCGGACCGATCGTGACGGCGCGGTCATCTTCGAGACCGACGGCGGGACGCTCACGGTCACGCGATGGGCCCGGCGCCGCGTCGACCGCTTCTGCCTCGACCCCGAAGCGATCTGCTAGAATCGGGCGCCATGGCGAGGGTCAACGACCACTACCTGAAGCTCCGCGCCAGTTACCTCTTCAGCGAGACCGGCCGGCGCGTGCGGGAGTTCCAGGCGGCACACCCCGACGCGAAGCTCATCCGTCTCGGCATCGGCGACGTGACGCAGCCACTGCCGGCCGCGGTGATCCATGCGATGCACGAGGCGGTGGACGAGATGGCGCGCGCGGAGACGTTCCGCGGCTACCCGCCGGAGACGGGCTGGGACTTCCTCGTCGAGGCGATCGCGCGCCACGACTACGGCGAGCGCGGCATCAAGCTCGCCCCCGACGAGATCGTGGTGAGCGACGGCGCCAAGAGCGACACGGGCAATATCCAGGAGATCTTCGGGCCGGACTGTGTCGTCGCGCTCAGTGACCCCGTGTATCCCGCGTACCTCGACGTCACCGTGATGGGCGGGCGCGCGGGGAACGCGGATGCGAACGGGCGCTACGACCGGGTCGTGTACCTGCCCTGCACCGCCGAGAACAACTTCCAGCCGCACCTCCCCGACCGCCCGGTCGATCTGATCTACCTTTGCTATCCCAACAACCCGACGGGCGCCGTGCTGACGCGCGCGGCGCTCAAGACGTGGGTCGACTATGCGCGCGAACGGAACGCCGTCATCCTGTACGACGCGGCGTACGAGGCGTACATCCGCGACGGGGAGATCCCGCACTCGATCTACGAGATCGAGGGCGCGCGCGAGGCCGCGATCGAGTTCCGCTCTTTCTCCAAGACCGCCGGATTCACGGGCACGCGCTGCGCCTACACGGTCGTGCCGAAGGAGCTCCAGGGGCGTTCGGGGTCAGGCGAGGCGGTGAGCCTCAACGCCCTGTGGGTCAGGCGGCAGTCCACCAAGTTCAACGGCGTGGCGTACGTGATCCAGCGCGGCGCCGCCGCGACCTACACGGACGAGGGGCGCCGGCAGGTGAAGGGGCTCGTGGACCATTACATGGACAACGCGCGAATCATCCGCGATGGGCTCGAGGCGGCGGGGCTCACCGTTCATGGCGGCCGGAACGCGCCCTACATCTGGGTGAAGACGCCGGGGCGGCTCTCCTCGTGGGACTTCTTCGACAAGCTCTTGAACGAGGCCCACGTCGTCGGGACACCCGGCGCGGGCTTCGGGCCGAGCGGCGAAGGCTATGTCCGGCTGACCGCGTTCGGGGCGCGGGCCGCAGCCGAGGAAGCGGTCGAGCGGATCAAGACCCGCGTCGCGCTGTAGATCCCCTGTAACCGCTACGCCTCGTAGGCGCGCTCGTACTGCGAGCGCAGCCGCTCCAGCTCCTCCGGATCGAGGCGCATGCCGAGCGAGAGGCTCATTTCGCCCAGGATCGTCTTGATCTCGTTCAGCGACTTCTTGCCAAAGTTCTTGGTCTTGAGCAGCTCGGCCTCGGTCTTTTGCACGAGGTCGGCGATCGTCCGGATGTTCGCGGTCTTGAGACAGTTGGACGCGCGGACGGACAGCTCCAGCTCGTCGACGTTGCGGAAGAGGTTCTCATTCAGCTCGGTGCGCGGGCGCACCTCGTCGCGTTCGGCGGCTTCCTCCTGGGGCGAGGTGTCGGGGAAGTTCGTGAGGAGGTCGAAGTGGTCCTCGAGGATCCGCGACGCCTCGCCGACCGCGGTGACCGGGCTGACGCTGCCGTCGGTCCATACCTCGAGCAGGAGCCGCTCGCGTCCCTCGGTGCCGACCGGCTCGACATGGAAGTTCACGCGCTTGACGGGCGAGAAGTCGGCATCGAGCAGGATCGCGTTGATCGGCAACGCCTCCGGCTCGCGCTTCTCAGCCGACATGTACCCGCGGCCGCGCTCGACGCAGACCTCCATCTCGAGCACGCCGTCCTTGTCGAGGGTCGCCAGCACGACGTCGGGCGTGAGGATCTCGATGTCAGCGTCCGCCTCGAAGTCGCTCGCCTTGACGACCGACGCGCCCTGCGCCTTCAGCCGGAGGATCTTGGGTCGGTTCACATGGAGCGAGAACACCATCTTGCGGAGGTTCATCATGATGTCGAGCGTGTCGTCCATGACGCCCGGCAGGTGCGAGAACTCATGCAGGACGTTTTCGATCTTCACCCAGGTCGGCGCGGCGCCATGGATCGCCGACAGGAGGGCTCGCCGGTAGGCGATGCCGACGGTCAGCGCGAAGCCAGCCTCGAACGGCTCGATGGACAGCTTGCCGTACATCTTGTCCTGGACGGTCCACTCGTGACGCGCGGGTACTTGCAACTCCAGCATAGGACCCCCTAGAGATGAGCCGGTGTGAAGGGAAGGTTCTGCTTCAAGACGTATCAGTATACCAGAGCCCGGATGTTACACTGGGAAATCATGCAGTTGCGTCTCATCCTCGGCCTCGTCGTACTGCTGACGGCCTGCGCATTCGTGGGCGTGGCGCACGAGGTCCTCACCCCGGCGGCCGCGCTCGACTCGAAGCCGTTGCTGGTCGACATTCCCGCGCACAAGGGAGTGCTGGACATCTCCGGGCGTCTGTACGCGGCGGGCGCGATCCGGAGCCGCGTGGGGTTCGTGCTCCTGGCCCTCGCCCGCGGGAACTCGCGCTATCTCAAGGCGGGCGAGTACGAGATCGCCCGGGGGGCCTCGACGCTCGATGTGTTGATCCTCATCGAGACGGGGCGGGTCAAACAGCATTTCGTCCTCCACCCGGAGGGGGCAACAGTGGCCGAGCTCGCGCGCATGCTCGAGAGCGAACGCCTCGCCGCGAGCGGCGCCGTCGTGCGCCTCGCATCGGACCGGGCCTTCCTGGCGGCGCTCACGATCGAGGGGCCGAGCCTCGAGGGCTATCTGTTCCCCGACACCTATCAGTTCGTGCGCGGCATGACGACCGAGGAGATCCTTACGCGCATGGTGCAGCGCTTCCGGGCCAAGCTCGGCCCCGACGTCGCGGCCCGCGCCCAGGCCCGCGGGCTCAGCGTGCATCAGCTCCTCACCCTTGCGTCAATAATCGAGCGCGAGGCGGTCGAGCGCGACGAAATGCGGACGATCTCCGCGGTCTTCTGGAACCGGCTCAAGCTGAACATGCCGCTCCAGGCCGACCCGACCGTGCAATATGCGACCGGCAAGGAACGGCGCGCGCTCACCCGCGCCGACCTCGGGATCGAGCATCCGTACAACACCTACCGTAGTCCAGGGCTGCCCCCCGGCCCGATCGCCAGCCCGGGGCTGGCGGCGATCGAAGCGGCGCTCGATCCCGCGCCGGTGAAGTACCTTTACTTCGTCGCCATGGACGACCATCGTCACTATTTTTCGTCAACACTCGGCGAGCACAACGCGGCCGTCGCCCGGTACCGACTCGCCCGCGCTCGGTGAACCGTGCTATAAAACGCGCGACATGGCCGGCCCGACCGCGCTTGCCGCGAATCAGCGCGTCGCCCGCGAGGCGCCGGCGGTGCCGTTCCTGTATCGCGCGCTCCGCGGGCCGGTGCGCCAGGCGCTCGGGCGCTGGTTCGATCTTCGCGTCGAGGGACTCGAGCATCTCCCCGCGAGCGGCCCGTATCTCATCGCGGCGAATCACCACAACTATCTGGACGGGATCGTCCTCGGCGTCGCCGCTCCCGAGCCGATTTCCTTCCTCGTGATGCCCCGTGTCTGGCATGCCACGCCGCTCCATCCGATGTTCCATCGCCACATCGGCTCGATTCCCATCGACCTGGAGCGGGCCGACGTGGGCGCGCTCCGCCGCGCGCTGTACATGCTTCAGTCGGGTAAGGTGGTGGGCATTTTCCCGGAGGGCCCGTTCAGCGTGCGCGGCCGGCTCGAGCCCGGCCTCCCTGGCGTCGCGCTCCTGGCGCTCCGCTCGGGGGTGCCCGTGGTCCCCGCCGGCATCCGGGGCACGTACGAGGCGCTGGCGGGACGCCGGGCTTACATTCCGCGGCGCGTGCCGCTCGGCGTCAGATTCGGGCCAGCGCGCAGCTTTTCCGAGGACGGCGCCAACGGACGGCGAAGCGTCCGGCTTCACGTGACCCGTCGGATCATGGACGACATCGCGGCGCTCCTGCCGTGAAGTCGCGGTCTCGAAAGCGCAAGCCCGCCCGGACCGGCGTGGCGCCGTCCGAGAAGCTCTGGGGCGGGCGCTTCAGCCGGGGCGCCGATCCGGCCGCCGAGCGCTTCACCGGGTCGCTTGCCTTCGACCGGCGGCTCTGGCCGCACGACGTCAGGGGCAGTGTCGCGTGGGCGAAGGCGCTCGCGAAGGCCGGACTGCTGTCGGCGTCGGAGCGCGACACGATCGTCAAGGGGCTCGAGGCCGTCCAGGAAGAGCTCGCGGCGGGCACCTTCCCGTTCCGCGCCGAACTCGAGGACATCCACACGAACGTCGAGCGGCGTCTGCAAGAGCTGGTCGGCGACGTCGGTGGGAAGCTGCACACCGGGCGCTCCCGGAACGATCAGATCGCGCTCGACGAGCGGCTCTACCTTCGCGAGGTGATCGCGCGCGTCCGGGCGGGCCTCCGCCGAGCGCAGGAGACGCTCGTGGCGCGCGCCGCCGATACGGTGGACGCGCCCTTGCCGGGCTACACGCATCTCCAGCGGGCCCAGCCGGTCGTCCTCGGCCACCACCTGCTCGCGTACGTCTTCATGCTGCAACGTGACCGCGAGCGGTTCGGCGACTGCGGCTCGCGCGCCGACACGCTGACGCTCGGCGCGGCGGCGCTCGCAGGCACCGCCTTCCCGGTCGACCTGGAGGCGCTCGCGAAGGACCTCGGATTTTCCGCGGTGTCACCGAACAGCCTCGACGCGGTGAGCGATCGCGACGCGCTCCTCGAGTTCCTCGCCGGGGCCGCGATCACCGGGATGCATCTCTCGCGGCTCGCCGCCGATCTGACGCTCTGGGCGACCGCGGAGTTCGGGTTCGTGGAGTTCTCCGACGCCTTCGCCACCGGCTCGTCCATCATGCCTCAGAAGAAGAACCCCGACGTGGCCGAGCTGATCCGCGGCAAGAGCGGACGGCTCTACGGGAATCTGATGGCGGTGCTCGCGACGATGAAGGGACTGCCGCTCGCCTACAACTCCGACATGCAGGAAGACAAGGAGCCGTTCTTCGACTCCGTCGATACGCTCGAGGCGATCCTGGCCGTCCTGCCGCCGATGCTCGCATCGCTCGCCTTCCGAACCGATCGGATGCGGCGGGCGGCCGGCGAGAACTTCGCGACCGCGACGGACCTGGCCGACTATCTCGTGCGCAAGGGCATGCCCTTTCGCCAGGCGCACGCGCTTGTCGGGCGGATCGTGCGGTTCTGCGAGGCCGAGGGAAAGTCGCTGGAAGGGCTCGGACTCGTCGAGCTGCGCCGGTTCTCTCCGCTCTTCGGTGACGACGCGAAGGACGCGCTCACGGTCGAGGCGTCGCTGCGCGCCCGCGCCCTCACCGGCGGGACGGCGCCCGAGGCCGTGCGCCGCTCGCTCGCCCTCGCCCGCACGCTCATCGCGCGCGCATGACCCGGCGCGGGCGGGGGCTCGCCCCGTGCCTCGGGCTCGCCCTCCTGGCTCTCGCCGCGTGCGGCAGGAAGGCGCCGCCGGTCGCCCCGGAGGTGCGGGCGCCGCAGCGGGTGGCCGATCTCGCCGGCGCCGTGCGCGAGTCCGCGATCGAGCTTTCGTGGACGCCGCCCGACCGCCGCGTGGACAACACGCGTCTCCGCGATCTCGCGCTCACGCGGATCTTCCGGGTGGAGGACGGAGGCAGCGGCGAGCCAAAGGCGGCGATGCTCGTGGACGGTCGGATCGCCGGCTACACGGAAGTCGCGTCGATTCGCGCGGGCGAGCCGGCCCCCGCTGCCGCGCGGGGCGGCCGCCCCGTGTTCGCCGACCGGCAGGGGCTCGCGTACGGGCGGCGGTACACCTATGTCGTCGTCGCGGGCGATTCCCGGGGGCGCATCGGACCGCCCTCGGCCCGCGTTTCGGTGACGTACGTCCCGGCCGCCGAGCCGCCCGTCGACCTCGTCGCCGAAGGGGGCGAGCGTGAAGCGCGCCTGGCGTGGCAGGCGCCGGCGCGGCTGATCGACGGGAGCGCGCCGACCGACCCGCTCGCGTACGAGGTCCTGCGCGCGCCGTCGGCCGACGCGGACCTCACCCCGGTGACGCGCGCGCCCATCACGGAGCGCGCGTTGACCGACCGCGGGCTCGAAAACGACCGTACCTATTATTATGCGGTCCGCGCCGTGCGGGTCGTCGCGGGCACGACCGCGTACAGCGCGCCGTCGCCGCGCGTCGCGGTCACGCCGCGGGACGTGACGCCACCCTCGCCCCCCGCGAACCTCGTCGCGATCTCCTCCGAGGCGACGATGCGCCTCACGTGGAGCGCGAGCCCGGAGAGCGACGTGGTCGCGTACATCGTCTACCGCGCGGCGGCCGGGGGCGCGTTCGAGCGTGTGGGCTCGACGCGCGCGCCGACCGCGACCTTCGTCGACCGCAATGTCGCACGCGGCACGTACCGCTACGCGGTGACCGCACAGGATTCGGCCGTCCGGCCGAACGAGAGTGGGCGTTCGAACGAAGTCGTGGTCAGCGTGCCTTGACTTCATCTGGTCCGGGTGCTACCAACAACGAATACATGGGCCACTTCGAGTACCGTGATTCCGAGCTCTGCTGCGAGCAGGTGTCGCTCCGTGCGCTGGCCACCGTCGCCGGCACGCCGGTCTATGTCTACTCCAAAGCGGCGCTCCTCGAGGGCCTCGCCGGGTATCACCGCGCGTTCCGCGACGTCCCCCACGTGGTCTGCTACTCGGTCAAGGCCAACTCGAACCTCGGCGTCCTGTCGGTGCTGGCGAAGGCCGGCGCGGGCGCCGACATCGTCTCGGGCGGCGAGCTGTATCGCGCGCTGCGAGCCGGCATCCCGCCCAAGAAAATCATCTTCTCCGGGGTCGGGAAGAGTCGCGACGAGATGCGCGACGCGCTCAAGGCCGACATCCTCATGTTCAACGTCGAGTCTCGGAGCGAGCTGAGGGTCCTCGACGAGGTGGCGCTCGAGATGGGCGTCCGCGCCCCGATCGCGCTGCGGGTGAACCCGGACGTGGATCCCCAGACGCACCCCTACATCGCGACTGGCCTCAAGACGTCCAAGTTCGGCATTCCCTTCGACGAGGCGCTCGCCGCGTACGAGGACGCGGCGACGATGCAGGGTCTCGAGATCGTCGGCGTCGACATGCACATCGGCTCCCAGCTCACCAAGGCCACGCCGGTCGCCGACGCCGTGGCGCGCGTGGTCGCGCTCGTCAAGGCCCTCCGCGAGCGCGCGATCGAGATCCGCATGGTCGACATCGGCGGCGGGCTCGGCATCCGCTACCGCGAGGAGACGCCGCCGACCCACGAGGAGTACGCGATGGTGCTGCTGCCCGCGCTCCGCGAGGCGGGCGCGACGGTCCTCCTGGAGCCCGGCCGGTCCATCGCCGGCAACGCCGGCGTCCTCCTCACGCGGGTCCTCTACCGGAAGGACACCGGCGCCAAGAAGTTCGTGGTGATCGACGCCGCGATGAACGACCTGATCCGGCCGTCGCTCTACGGCGCCTTTCACGACATCCGGCCCATCGACGAGACGGCCCGCGCGCGCGCGCGCGAGATCGTCGATGTCGTGGGTCCGATCTGCGAGTCGGGCGACTTCCTGGCCAAGGACCGCGAGCTGGCGTACGTCGAGCAAGACGACCTGCTCGCCCTCATGAGCGCGGGCGCGTACGGCTTCGCCATGGCCTCCAACTACAACACGAGACCGCGGGCCGCCGAGGTGCTCGTGGACGGTAATCGATACACGATCGTGCGCCGCCGGGAGACGTACGAAGACCTGGTGGCGGGGGAGACATCCCTATGAGCCAGACATTCCAGGGTTCATTCGTCGCGATGGTCACCCCCTTCAGAAACGGCAAGGTCGACGAGGCAAAGCTCCGGGAGCTGGTCGAGTTCCACATCGCGCACGGGACCGACGGCCTGATTCCGTGCGGAACCACGGGCGAGTCCCCTGGCCTGACGCACGACGAGCACCGGCGGGTCGTGGAGGTCGTCATCGAGGCGTCGCGCGGCCGGATCCGGGTCGTCGCGGGCACCGGCTCCAACTCGACCGCCGAGGCGATCGAACTGACGAAGCACGCCGAGCGGGCGGGCGCAGCCGGCGCGCTCGTCGTCAACCCGTACTACAACAAGCCGACCCAGGAGGGCCTCTACCGGCACTTCCGTGCCGTGGCCGAGTCGGTCGCCATCCCGATCCTCGTCTACAACATCCAGAGCCGCACGGCGGTGAACGTCGAGACGGACACGCTCGCCCGGCTCGTCCGCGACGTCGCGAGCGTCGCGGGGGTGAAGGAAGCGTCCGGATCGCTCGACCAGATGAGCCAGGTGATCGCGGCATGCGGTCCCGACTTCTCCGTTCTCTCGGGTGACGACAACATCACGCTGCCACTGCTGGCCATCGGCGGCAGCGGCGTCGTCTCGGTGATCGCGAACATCGTGCCGCGAGAGACGGCCGACCTGGTGCACGCAGCGCTCGACGGCGACTGGAAGCGAGCCCGAGATCTGCACTACCGGCTCTTTCCGCTGGCGCGGGCGGCGTTCCTCGAGACCAATCCCATTCCGATCAAAGAGGCCATGGCGATGGCCGGCATGCTCGAGCCGGAGTTCCGGCTGCCCATGTGCCGCATGAGCGACGCCAATCGCGAGAAGCTGCGCGCGATCCTCAAGCCGTACGCCCTCGTCAAGTAGCCGCATCATGAGTGCCGCCGACGGGGAGACATCCCCGAACGTCGGGCGCGCAGGCGTCCCGACGACCGATGTCATCGTTGCCGGCGCGGCCGGGCGCATGGGGAATCGCATCATTGCCTGCCTCGCCGACACGCCAGACCTGCGCCTCGTGGCAGCGCTCGAGGCGCCCGGCCACGCCTCGCTCGGAGGCGACGCCGGCGAGCTCGCCGGCGTCGGGAAGGTCAGGGTCGCGGTCGGCGGGGACGCCAAGGCCGTGATCACGCGCGACCGGGTGCTCATCGAGTTCTCCGTCCCCGAGGCCTCGCTCGAGCACCTCCGGCTCGTCGCGCAGGCGGGTGCCCGGGCGGTGATCGGCACGACCGGCTTCACGGCGGCCCAGCGCGCCGAGGTCACCGAGCTCGCCCGCCGGGCGGCGATCCTCCTCTCGCCCAACATGTCGGTCGCCACGAATGTCGCCTTCAAGCTCCTCGCCACCATGGCGAAGGCGCTCGGCGACGAGTACGACATCGAGATCACCGAGACCCACCACCGTTTCAAGAAGGATGCGCCGAGCGGCACCGCGCTCCGCATGGCGGAGGTCGTGGCCGCCGCGCTCGGGCGCGACCTGGACCAGGTGGCCGTCTACGGTCGCCAGGGACTGCCGGGCGAGCGTGCGAAGCGCGAGATCGGAATCCTCTCGCTCCGCTCCGGGGACGTCGTCGGGGAACATACGGTGTCCTTCGGCACGCTGGGCGAGCGCCTCGAGCTGGTGCACAAGGCTCACAACCGCGACACGTACGCGCGCGGCGCGCTACGCGCGGCCCGGTTCATCGCAGGGCGTCCGCCCGGGCTTTACTCGATGGCCGACGTCCTCGGCCTCGCGTAACGATCGCCCATGCAGATCGTGCGCCTCAAGACGGCAGTCAATACGTCCTACGGCGTGCTCGAGGGCGGCGTCGTTGTCGAATACTCGGGCACCCCGTGGAGCCCCTTTCGTCGCGGCCGTCGCCGCTTGCCCCTCAAGCACGCGGTCCTGCTGGCGCCGACCCTCCCGTCCAAGATCATCGGGGTCGAGCTCAACTATCGCGACCGCGTGGCCGAGATGGGGCGGCTCGCCCCGGACGAGCCGCGCTTCTTCCTAAAGCCGATCACGCCGGCCGGGGTGGGCCCGCTCGCGGCGGGCGACCGCGTCGAGGTTCGGATCGAGGAGATCGGCAGCCTGAGGAACACGGTCGTGAAGCTCGGATGACCGACAAGCTCCTGCTCGAGGACGTGCGCTTCTACGGCCAGCACGGTCTGACGCGCGCCGAGCAAGTGGTGGGCGCCTGGTTCTCCGTCGACGTCGAGATGGCGGTGGACCTGGCGCCCGCGGTCGCCTCCGATCAGGTGGCGTCGACGGTGGACTACGGCGTGGTCGCCCGGCGCATCGTCGAGATCGGGACCCGGAACCGCGTGAACCTGATCGAGCGGCTGGCCGGGCTGATCGTCGAGGCGCTCCTGCGCGAATTCCCGGCGCGGGAGATCCGGGTGCGCGTCCGGAAGCTCACACCGTCGCTCGAGGGCCTGGTGGGGACCCCCGCGGTCGAGCTGACGCGGGGCCGGTCGTGACGCGCGTCTATCTCTCACTCGGCTCGAATGTCGGCGACCGACTCGCCGTCCTGCGATCCGCCGTGCGCCGGCTCTACGAGCTCCAGGCGGTCCGCTTCGTCGACGCCTCTCCGCTCTATGACAGCGAGCCGTGGGAGAGCGAGCCGGGTCAGACGGCCGGCGAGCAGCGCTGGTACCTCAACTGCGTCGTGGCGATCGACACCTCGCTGACGCCGCGGGCGCTGCTCGCCGAGCTCCAGACCATCGAGAGCGCGCTCGGACGGACGCGGCCGCCGGGCACGCCGGAGGCCCAGCGGTTCGCGCCGCGAACGCTCGACATCGACATCCTCTTCTACGGCGACCAGGTGCTGAGCGCGGGCGATGACCTGCAGATCCCCCATCTGTTCCTCGCGGAGCGCGGCTTCGTCCTCCGGCCGCTGGCGGACCTGGCGCCCGAGCTGGAGCACCCGTCCCTCTATCGCTCGGTCCGTGAGCTGCTCGCCGAGCTCGTGGACGAGCACGACGTCCACGCCGGCGCCTATCCGGCGCGCTGGTTCGAGGACTGAGCCGGTCCGTGGCCTCCGACGAGTTCTCCCGGGAGGCGCTGGAGCACCTGGACGCGCTTTACAACTTCGCCATGTACCTGACCCGGAACCCTCCCGAGGCCGACGATCTCGTCCAGGAAACCTACCTCCGGGCTTTCCGGTTTTCCCACCGGTTTCAGCCGGGAACCCATCTCCGCGCCTGGCTGTTTCAAATTTTGAGGAACACGTTCTTGACCTTTTATCGGCTTCGCGAGCGGGAATCCGCGCTCGCCGAGGACGGTGTTCCCACCTGGGATGTCCCGATGTTTCACGACGCGCCCGAGGAGTCGAGTGGTGCCGTCGAGGCGCACACGGATCTCGAGCGCGCCCTCCGGCGCCTGCCCGAGGAGTTCCGAACCGTGCTCCTGCTCGCGGAAGTCGAAGGCATGGCGCTCGAGGACGTGGCGCGCGTGCTGGCCTGTCCGGTCGGCACCGTCAAGTCACGGATCTTCAGGGCGAAGGAGCGGTTGCGCGGGCTCTTGCGCGACTACGCCAAGCAATGAGCGGCGACCACTCCCCCGATTCCGACGAAGCGCTCGGCACACGCCTGCGCGAGGAGTTGCCGCGCTACACGGCGTCGGCG
>QHSV01000240.1 GCA_003221655.1 Candidatus Rokuibacteriota bacterium | reverse complement strand
ACCTACATCGTGCTGCCCATTGCGGGCCTCCCAGTGCCCGACCGTCGGCGCGTCCAGATCGAGCGCGGTACGAATCGGTGGAGGCCGGCGCTCATGTATGACAGCGGGTTCTCGGCCTGGGTGTGGCGGCAGGGCGAGCTCGCCTGCTTCCTGGTGTCCGACATGGTCTCCGAGGCGGACGTCGAACGTTTCAAGGACTACTTCGTCCGCGTCCGCGTCTCGACCGAGCCCGTCCCCGCGAATTGATGGACGATCGGGACGGTCGCGATCCCTAATGCACGCTGCCGCCGCCGTCCACAACGACCGTTTGGCCGGTGATGAAGTCGCTGTCGTCCGAAGCCAGGAAGATTAGTGTCCCCACGATGTCCTCGGGGACTTCGGCGCGCTTCAGCATCCGCATCCTGACATTCGCGTCCTTTCCCTCCGGCGGCATGTTCTTCTCGTTCTCCCCGCTCAGGGTGAACCCCGGCGCGATCGCGTTCACGCGGATCCCGAACTCCCCGAGCTCGCGGGCGAGCGAGCGCGTGAACCCCACCACCCCGCCCTTGGACGTCGTGTAGTGGATGTAGTTCGGGACGCCTTTGAAGAAGGTGCCGGAGGCGATGGTGACAATTTTGCCCTTGCCCTGGGTCTTCATGGCCGGGAAAACGGCGCGCGAGCATAGGAAGAGCCCGCGCAGGTTGATCGCCATCACGCGGTCCCACTCCTCGACCGGGATCTCCATGAACGGCCGGCGCTTGAGGGCGCCGTAGAGGGCCGCGTTGTTCACCAGCACGTCGATGCGGCCCCACCGCGCGAGAGTCTCGGTGGCCAGGCGCAGCGTGTCCTCCTCACGCGACACGTCACACTCGACCCCCAGCGCCTGGCCGCCCCGAGTCTCGAGCTCCTTGACCGTGGGCTTCGGGTCCACGATGTCCGCCACCACGACCCGTGCGCCCTCCGTCGCCAGGCCGAGGCAGTACGCCCGGCCGATGCCCCTGGCGCCTCCGGTGACGATGACGACCTTGTCCTTGAGTCGCATAGCGCCTCCTAGAGGGAGAATGTCTTGACGTAGACTCCGGGCGAGCCCGGCGCGTGCCGCATGTGAGGCCGGATGCGCTGGGTCTCCGGCGCGATGTCCCGCTGGGCGGCCCAGGCGGGGCTTTCGGAGACTTTAGGATTCTGGAACTCGTAGAACGTGAGATAGGTCGGCGTGCCCGTCACGGCGCGAAAGCGCCGGCCGCGAATCACGCCGGGGACCTTCTCGTAGTTCGGAATGTAGATCGTGTTGTACCAGGTGTTGAAGTCGGCGTCGATCTCCGGGGGCACGTCCATTCGTCCGAGCTGGAGCGCGGGCGCCATGCCGCTCTCGGCCACCGGCGGCGTCACGGTCGTCGGGTGAATCAACGTGTAGACGTTACGGATGTAGGTGGTGCCGATGACCTCGGGCGAGCAGCGCTTGGTCCACGCGGTCGGGTTGGTGCGGACGCGCTTGTAGGCGTCGGATTCCAGCGCCGCGACGCTTTCCAGCTCGTAGACGGCGAGATGCTTC
>QHSV01000202.1 GCA_003221655.1 Candidatus Rokuibacteriota bacterium | reverse complement strand
GGAGGAGAAGCCGGACGTCCTTGTGCATCCCACGGTCCTGGAAGGCCTGTTCGTGTCCGATCTCATCCGCTGGGGTCGGGCGCACGGCGTGCCGACCGTCTACCTCATGAACTCGTGGGACAACCCTGCCGTGAAGGCGGTCGCGGTCGGCGCGCCCGACCGCCTCGTCGTGTGGGGCGAGCACTCGAAGCAGGTGGCCCACAAACGGCTCGGCGTCCCGCTCGAGCATCTGCCCACGTTCGGGGCCGCTCAGTTCGATGTCTATCGCCGACCGGCCCGCGAGACACCGGCGGCGTACCGCGCGCGGCTCGGCGTTCCGGCGGGGCGTCGGCTTCTCCTGTACGCCGGCTCGAGCAAGGGGCTCGACGAGACCGCCCATCTGCGCGGGCTCGAGGGAGCGATCGAGCGGGGGGAGCTTCGGAACTGCTCGGTGCTCTACCGCCCGCACCCCTGGCGCGCGAACACGGAGGGCGAGGCGGATTTCTTCGCGCTGCCGTGGCGACACGTCGCGATGGCGCCCGACATGGCCGAGTACTATCGACGCCACCGCGAGCGCTCCGGGATCATCCACCTGGCCGACTACGAAGACACGCACGTGACGCTCTCGGCGGTCGACGCGGTGATCTCGCCGCTGTCGACCATCCTGCTCGAGGCCGCGCTGCACGGGAAACCCATTCTCGCCTACCTGCCGGACGAGGATATGGTGCAGAACATAGCCCTGTTCAGCATGGCCAGGACGGTCCACTTCCGTGACTTCTTCGAGCGCGTGGATTGCCTGCAGTGTCTTCGCCCGACTGCCCTCGTGGACGACTGTCGTAACCTGCTCGAGATGGTGGGACGTCCAGAAACTGCTGACCGGCTCCGGCGACAGAGCGAGTTCTTCGTGGCTCCAAACGAGCGCTCGTACGCCGAGCAGCTTGACGATCTGATCCGGAGCCTCGGGTCCACATCGTTGTCCGGCACCCAACGGGAGCCCTGACATGCGTCCGCTCGTAATGGCCAGAATGCTGTATCGGCGGCTGCGCCCGGTGCGGGACCACTGGACGCACTTCCTGTCGATCCTCGACCGCCGGACGATGGAGCACGATCCCAGTCTGGATGCCGGCGCCAAGCGAGCGCTCTTCAAGCGGAACGTCGATCTCGTCGAGCTCGAGCCGCACGCGTACTGCAACCGCACGTGTTCGTTCTGCCCCAACGCGACGATCGATCGCCTCACGGTGAAGACGACGCTGGATCGCGGCCTGTACGAGTCGATCCTCGACGACCTGGCGTCGATCGGCTACGACCGGGTCATCCGGTTCGCCCGCTACTCGGAGCCGATGGCCCACGAGCACATCTACGACCTGGTCGCGCTGGCGCGCCGGCGGCTTCCCGGCGCGACCATCGACATCGTGACCAACGGCGACTTTCTCAATCCCCGCGCGGTGGCGCGCCTGCGCGAGGCCGGTCTTTCGGTGCTCCGCGTGAGCGTGTACATGCGGCGCGGCGTCAGCTGGAGCGTGGAGGCGGCGCACGACGAGATCACGCGGCTGGGCCGGCGGATCCAGGTGACACCCGTCTGGGACGCGTCGACCGCCACGACGGTCGGGGCGAGCTTTCCCACCCCCGGCCTGCCGATCGTCGCCTTCTCGCACAACTTCGACGAGACCGGCTACGACCGCGGCCAGCTCATCGAGCAGCTGGTCCCCCGCGAATGGGTGCGGCGCTCGCCGTGCTTTCTGGTCTTCTCGAACTTCACCGTCGACTTCAACGGCACGGTGATGCCGTGCTGCAATCTCCGGAGCGATCATCCGAAGCACGCGGCCTTCACGGTGGGCGATCTCGCGCGGCGCTCGAGCATTTTCGACGTCTATGCCGGCGCGGAATTCACGGCGTGGCGACGGAGCCTGGTCACCGTCGGCGACAAAGCGGACCCCTGTCGGACGTGCCGGCAGAAGGCGCTGGAGGGGCCGGCGCTCGAGCGGCTCGGCCGCGCGGTCGACGCGAGGCTACGCGAGATCGGCGTGGACGTCTCGTGACGCGCCCCGTGCTGACCTACTCCGGCCCCGCCGAGGCGGCGGAGGTCGTCCGCGAGGTCGCCGGCACGCGCTTCGAAATCCGAACGGTCCCGCCCGAGGCCGACGCGGTGGCCTCCGGGCTCAAGAGCGCCAGCGCCTTCCTCGACGCGTCCATGAAGGTCCGCCTGACGGAAGCGATGATCGCCGCCGCCCCAGAGCTCCGCCTGGTGGTGACGGCGACGACCGGAGCCGATCACATCGACGCCGATGCGCTCGCGCGCCGCGGAATTCCACTCCTGACCCTCAAGGGCCAACGCGAGGTGCTGAGCGACCTGACCCCGGCCGCCGAGCACTCGTGGCTGCTCCTCATGGCCTGCGCCCGCCGGCTCCCCAGCGCGCACAACCACGTTCTCGCCGGCGGCTGGAACCGCACCGACTTCCCGGGGATGATGCTGAAGGGGAAGTCGATCGGGATCATCGGCTGCGGCCGGCTCGGGCGCTGGATGGCGCGCTATGGCGCCGCGTTCGGCATGCGCTGCCGCGGGTACGACCCGTACCTCGAAGCGTGGCCGGCCGGAATCGAGCGGGTCGAGCTGGCCGAGCTCCTCGCGATCTCCGACTTCATCAGCCTTCACGTCCATCTGACGCCGGATAACGCCGGCCTGCTCGGTCGCGCGGAGTTCGCGCAGATGAAGCGCGGCTGCGTCTTCGTCAACACCTCGCGCGGTGAGCTGATCGACGAGGCCGCGCTGCTGGACGGTCTGGAGAGCGGACGCATCGGTGCCGCGGGGCTCGACGTGCTCACGGGCGAGCCCGACGTGGCGGAGCACCCGCTGCGGCGGTATGCGCTCGCGCGGGACAACCTCGTCATCACCCCGCATATCGCCGGCTACAGCCCCGATGCGGTCCGCGTGGTCGTTCGCTTCTCGGCCGGCCGCATCGTCGACTTCTTCGGCGCCACGCGATGAGCGAGCGCGTCGCCCAGCTCGCCCAGGCCCTCGTCGCCGAGGGCGTGCGGGCGCTCTTCGGGATCCCGGGCAGCGGCCTCTCCCTCGAGCTGATCACGGCGCTCGAAGGGCGCGGCGTGCCGTTCTACGCGACCTCGCACGAGGGCGCGGCAGTGATCATGGCCGGCGCCTACGCGCGCCGGAGCGGCACGCTGGGGTGCGCGATCTCCATCAAGGGGCCCGGGCTCGCCAACATGCTAGGCGGATTGCTCGTCAACTGCTACGAGCAGCTCCCCACGCTCAGCGTGGCCGAGGCATTCGGGCCGGCCGCCGCCGCCTCCCGGATGCACAAGCGGCTGGATCACGAGACCGCCACCCGCGCGTTTACGAAGGCCTATGCGACGCTCGGCGATCCACGCGCCACCGTGGCGACCCTCGCCGGAATCGCGAGGGCGGAGATCCCCGGTCCGGTCCACCTCGATCTGTTCGACGAGGACGCCGGAGTGACTCAGGTGCGGGTCGCTCCCGATTCTCCCGGCGCGGACGGCGAGGGGAAGTGGTCGAAGCTGCGCGGTCTGCTGGCGCGCTCACACCGACCGGTTGTCATCGCCGGCGCACTCGCAGGGCGCAGATCGTGGGGGGCGCGCCTGGCGGGTCTCCGGATCCCTGTCTTCACGACTCTCGCGGCCAAGGGCGTCCTGGACGAGACGGCGCCGTTTGCGGCGGGCGTCTTCACCGGCGACGGCCGGGCGCTCTCGCCGGAAGCACGCATTCTCCCCGCGGCTGATCTCGTGGTCGGTCTCGCTCTGCGCAACCTGGAGGTCCTCAGCGCGAAGCCGTTTCCGTGCGAGCTCGCGATCGTGGACGTTGTCGCCGGCCATACGGCTGATGGTTTCGCGCCTGCCTGCCTCTGGCGCGCCGGCGGCGACGAGAGCTTTCACGACATTCTGGAGACGCTGAGCGGCAAGGAATGGGGACGCGAGCAGGTGCTCGAGTCGACCGCCGGCGTTCGCCGCCACCTCGCCGGAGAGGACTGGCTGCCAGGGGTTCTGTACCGACAGCTCGAGCAAGAGCTCCCGGCGATCGGCTGCCTGGTTGTCGACACTGGCTCCTTCTGCACCGTGGCGGAGCACGTGTGGCGGGCGCGATCGGTAGCCGCGTTTCTCTGTAGCGCCAACGGCCGCTCGATGGGCACCGCGCTTCCGAGCGCGATCGCTGCGGCGCTCGCCGATCGCACGGCTCCGACGGTGTGCGTCGTAGGTGACGGCGGCGCGGCGATGTACGCCGCCGATCTGAAGCTCGCCGTCGCCGAAGCGCTCCCCGTCCTCTTTCTCCTGCTGTCCGACGGGCGCTACGGCAGCGTCGCCGACGCGACCTCGGTCGTCGGCGCGAGCCGCCGGGCGACGACGATCGCCCGGCCCTCGTGGTTCAGGGCGGTCGAGGCGCTCGAGTGTCCGGCCGAGCAGGTGAAGGACGAATCCGCCTTCGTCACTGCCCTTCGGCGTTGGGACTGGCGGAGCGGGCCGCTGTTCCTGGAAGCTGTGTTCGATGCGGAGCGCTACGCGACGATGCTCAGCGGAGTTCGCTGAGCCCATGCGCGTCTGCACCCCGCACTGCGGGCTCGATCCGGAGGCGCGGCTCGGCGGCGAGGTCTACGAGCGCGAGATCCTCCGCGCGCTGGCGGACCGCGGCATGGTCTTCGACATCCTGCTCGCCCGGCACAAGCGGCTGCCCGAGGGCGTGGCGAACTGGATCGTCCACCGGCTGCCGATCGGCCGCGGGCTCCGCTGGCCGGTGGCAGCCCTGCTGCTGCCGCCCATCATCAAGCGCGTCCACGACGCGACCCGGTTCGATGTCCTCCGCGTCCACTCCCTCCGCTACATCGGTCCGGCGGCCCTGCGCGCCCGCCGCCGCTACCGGCTGGACGTCCCCATCGTCGCGCACCACCATCACCTCGACGGCGGGCGCCTGAACTCGCTGATCGAAGCACGGGTGATGCGGGGGGTTGAGCGGGTCGTGGTCGGGAGCGAGTTCGCGAAGCGACAGGCGTCGCAGGAGCTCGGCGTCCCCGCCGAGAAGCTGCGAGTGGTCTACTACGGCGTGGAGAGCCGCTTCCGGCCGGCGCCGAAGCCCGAGGCGCTGGTGCAGCGGCTGGGGCTCGACGGGAAGGTCGTTGCCCTCTTCGTGGGAGGGCTCGAAGCTCGGAAGAACCTCGCCTTCCTCCTCGACGCCTGGGCGGAGGTGGCGCGCGAGCGACCCGATGTGCGGCTCGTCGTTGCGGGCTCGGGGCCGCATCTGACACGGCTCCAACGACAGGCGCGGCGGCTCGGGCTCGAGCGCCACGTGCTCTTCACGGGCCATCTCCCCGAGGCGGAGAAGGTCGCCTACTATAGGCTCGCCGATCTGCTGGTCTTTCCTTCCCTCATGGAGGG
Source organism: Candidatus Rokuibacteriota bacterium (assembly GCA_003221655.1). GTDB lineage: Bacteria > Methylomirabilota > Methylomirabilia > Rokubacteriales > CSP1-6 > AR31. The sequence continues at coordinate 7,926 of QHSV01000202.1, read as the reverse complement.
ATTTGGGCTGGTGGTGGTCGAAGCGATGTCGTGCGCGCTCCCGGTGATCGTCTCCAACCGGGGCTCGCTGCCCGAGCTCGTCGGCGACGGCGAAGGCGGCTTCGTCTGCGACCCGGCCGATCGCGGCGCGTTCGTTCGGAGCGTTCTGCGTCTCGCGTCGGAGCCGGATCTGCGGCGCAAGTTCGGGACGGCGAACCGGGAACGCGTCGACCGCTCGTTTCGGTGGGACCTCTGCGCCGCCGCCACGGCACGCCTCTACCAGGAAGTCCTCGACGAGTGGCGGGCTCGCGGCGCGAACCGCAGGCCGGGCGCATGAGCGCGGGCTGGTCGCGTCCCCTCGTCGCCGCCCTCGACCTTCTGAACCGCCGTGGCCCGGCCGTCGCCGTCCGGCTCACGCGCTACACGGGAAAAAGCCCGCACGCCGTGCACCCCAAGCACCTGGGCGACTTGCCCTGGCATTACTGGTACGTCGAGCACCTGAAGCCGAGCGACCTCATCCTGGATCTGGGATGCTCGAACGGCGCCCACGCTCTGGTCGCCGCCCGGTGTGTCCGCGACGTGGTGGCCGTCGACTGTGATCGGGCCGCCCTCGGCATCGCCGCGGACGAGGCGCGCCGCAAGGCCTGCGGTAACCTCCGCCTGTTCGCCCTCGACCTCACCGGGCGCCTCCCGTTTCGGGATTCGAGCTTCGACGCCGTGCTCTTCCTCGACGTGATCGAGCACCTCGAGCCGCGGCGGCAGGTCCTTCGCGAGATCGCCCGTGTGCTGAAGCCCGACGGGCGGCTCCTGATCTCCGGTCCGAACCGGGAGACGTCGTGGCGACGGCGCCTGCGCGGGGCCGGTCTGTTCGCGTTCTCCGATCCCGATCACAAGGTCGAGTACAGCGAGGACGAGTTCCTCGCCGAGCTGCGAGCCGGCGGCTTCGCTCCCGACGGAGCGGTGATGCCCGTCGTCTACGATACCGCGTGGGCCGGCGTCATCGACATCGTGGGCGGCCTGTCGTTGCCCGCGTACCGCTGGATGAGCGCCTGGAAACGGCAGGCGGCTCTGCGACGCCCCACGGAGAGCATCGGCTTCCGCGTCGTCGCGCGAAGATGCGGGTGAGGGTCGTCGGATGATCCTCGGCCTGCTGCCCGAGATCCGGGGCGGGCTCGGCGAGCTTGCCCGGGCCGGTCAGCATTCTCGGTTCATCGACGGCTACCTGAAGCCCTACGCGCATGCCTTCGACGAGATCCGTTATTTCAGCTATCGCGTGGAGTCGCTCGAGGATCATACGGACGATGCACAGGTGCGCGCTTCGGTGCGGCTCCTGGCCGCCACGCGCTGGCATCCGTGGGCGTATGCCTTCGTCATGCCGATCCGGTACCGGCGGGAGCTCCGCGGCTGCTCCGTGCTCCGCGTGTTCCAGATGACGGGTGTCATCCCCGCGCTTGCGGCGAAGTGGCTCTTCGGCGTTCCGTTCGTCACGACCTACGGGTTCCCGTCCAGACACCTGCGCCGCTTGCGGATGAGCGGAGGCCTCCGGGCACGGGTGGAGTCGCTCGGCCTCCGGTACGCCGACGCCGTGATCGTTCCCACGCTGGAGCTCAAGGCTCACATCCAGCGACGCGTCGGCGACCCGGCCGCGATCCACCTCATCCCCAATGGCGTGGACACCACGCGCTTCGCTCCCGACGTCCGAGCCCCGGAGGTCGACACGCGCGTTCTCTATGTGGGGCGTCTCTCTCCCGAGAAGAACCTCGAGACGCTCGTCGCGGCTGCCGCCAAGCTCGCGCCGCGGCTCGAGGCCCGTCTCACGTTCGTCGGCGACGGTCCGCTCCGCGAGCGGTTGCGCGCCGCGGCCGCGGAGCTCGGCGTTCGCCTGGAGCTCGTGCCGAGCGTGGACCACCGCGAGCTCCCGCGTTTCTACGGCGCGGCCGACGTGTTCGTGCTCCCGTCCTTCACCGAGGGACACTCCAAGGTGCTGCTCGAAGCGATGAGCTGCGGCCTGCCTTGCGTCGCTTCCGACATCGGCGCCAACCGTTCGGTCCTCGCCGACGGCGACGCGGGGCTCCTCTTCGATCCCCATGACGCCGGCGCCCTCGCGGCCCGGCTGGAGCAGGTCCTCGGCCAGCGCCGCCTGGCCGAGGACCTCGGCGGCCGCGCGCGGCAGCGAGTGCTGACGCACTACGATCTCTCCGCGCTGGTCGCCCGCGAGATCGATCTCCTCCGGCGGGTCGCGAGGTCGAGGGCCGTCACGACCGGCGCGAGCTGACCCTTGCCGCTCGCTTACTACGCGCGGTCGGCGACGAGGGAGTTCTGGGCCGAGCACTGGGGTGTCCACTCACCAGCGGCGCTCGCCCGCTCGGCCGAACGATCGCCGCTCACCACCCTGATCCTCCAGAACATGCCGTCGGACGGCGCGCGGGTCCTGGAAGCCGGCTGCGGCGTCGGCCAGTACGTCGTGTTGCTCCGTCGTCGAGGGTATCGCGCGGTCGGCGTGGACTGGGGGATCGATCCGCTCCGAGCCGGACGCGCCTGGACCCCAGGCATCCCGCTGTCGGCGATGGACCTGCGCGAGCTCGGTTTCCGCTCGGGCGCCTTCGACGTGTACGTCTCGCTCGGCGTCGTCGAGCACGACCCGGAGGGGCCTGCCGCGATCCTGCGTGAGGCCCACCGTGTCCTGCGACGCGGCGGCACCCTGGTGCTCTCCGTGCCGTACGTTAACGCGGCGAGGCGGCTCGGCGCCCGCTGGATCCGGCGACGGAACCAACGACTCCGTGAGGCGGGCGGACAGTTTTACCAGTTCGTTCTGACGCGAACGGAGGCGCAGACCTTCATCGAAGAAAACGGCTTCCGCGTGCTGTGCGCGACTCCCTACGATCCCGCTCGACTGCCGGCGGCCTGGCTGCGCGGGCTGGTCCGCGCGGTCCGCCGCCGCCACACAGCCGCCATGGCTCCAGCCGGTAGCGCTCCCGGCACGCCCGCCGCGCGCTCCGTCGTCGGCCGCGTCCTCAGACGGGTTCTCTACACGCGACCGGGGCTCGCGGCCTTCGGCCACATGATCCTGTTCGTCGCCGTGAAGCGGTGAGCGCCCGACACGGACGCCGGAGCGGGTCATGCCCGGCGTCTCCGTCGTCATGGCCGTGTACAACGCCGAGTCGTGGCTCAGCGAGGCCGTCGAGAGCGTCCTCGGGCAGACGTTCGGCGACTTCGAGTTCGTCGTGATCGACGATGGCTCGATCGACGCCACACCCGAAATCCTCCGACGATTCCACGACCCGCGACTCCGCGTGACCCGCCAGCCGCAGTCGGGCCAGACGCCGGCGCTGAATCATGCGCTCCGCCTGTCGCAGGGAGCGCTGATCGCGCGGATGGACGGCGACGACGTCGCCCTCCCCGATCGGCTCGCCCGCCAGGTGGCCTTCCTGGATGCCCATCCCGATGTCGGGCTTCTCGGGACCGCCTGCCGCGAGATCTCCGCGTCCGGCGCGGTCTTGCGGACGATCACCCCACCCGCCGACGATCACGTCGTCCGTCGACTCCTGATCCGGAAGAACCCCTTCACGCACTCGTCGGTGATGTTCAGGCGGGCGGCCCTGGACGCGAGCGGCTGGTACGACGAGCGGTTTGTCGTGGCCCAAGACTACGACCTCTGGCTCAGGATGAGCCGCATCACCCGGCTCGCGAACCTGTCCGAGCCCCTCGTGTTGCGGCGGCTCGCTCCCGGACGGCTCTCGAGCGCGCGCGAGAGCACCCGGATCCGGGACGAGGTGGCGGCGAAGCTCAAGGCGTTGCGCAGCGGGACCTACGCGCCCTGGTGCGCGATCTTCCTGGTCAAGCCGCTCTGCGCGCTGGCGCTTCCTGTTCCGCTCCGCCGATCGCTCCGGCGGGCGATCCTCCGCGGAGACGCGCCCGCTGCGATCGCGCCTCGGTCCTGACCCGTGACTCGATTTATCGCGAGTGGCGAGGCTATAGTAGGATACGTGCGATGCGCCTCTTGATCACTGGCATCACAGGCTTCGTGGGCAGCCACCTCACCGAGCTCGCTCTCGAGCGCGGCGCCGAAGTGATCGGAGCGCTTCGTTGGCGGAGCAAGAGCGAACACATCGAGCCCTTGCGCGAGCGGATCAACCTGGTCGAGTCCGACCTGCGTGATTTGCTCTCCGTGCGCGCGATCCTCGAGCAGGCGCGGCCCGACTGCATCATTCACCTGGCGGCCCAGAGCTTCGTGGCGGCGTCGTGGCAGACGCCGTCGGAGACGCTGTGGACCAACGCCATCTGCCAGATGAATCTTTTCGAGGCGATGCGGCAGCTCGGATCGTCCGCGCGCTTCCTCGTGATCGGCTCGAGCGAGGAGTACGGGCTCGTCTATCCCGACGAGCTGCCGATCCGGGAGACGAACCCGTTGCGTCCGCTCTCGCCGTACGCGGTGAGCAAGGTGACGCAGGATCTGATGGGCTGGCAGTACTTCAAGAGCTATGGCATGCACATCGTGCGGGCGCGGGCTTTCAACCACACGGGGCCCCGTCGAGGCGAAACCTTCGCCACTTCCAACTTCGCGAAGCAGATCGCCGAGATGGAGGCCGGGCTGCGCGAACCCATCGTGCAGGTCGGCGATCTCAAGCCCACGCGCGATTTCTCGGACGTGCGCGACATCGTGCGCGGTTACTGGCTCTTGCTCGAGCGGGGCACGCCGGGCGAGGTGTACAACCTCTGCTCCGGTGCCGACTGGTCGATCGAGCGGATGCTGAATTTCCTGATCGGGCAGTCGACGCTGTCGCACATCGAGATCCGCCAGGACCCGGCGCGGCTCCGGCCCTCCGACGTACCGGTCCTGCGCGGCTGTGGTGAGAAGATCGAGCGAGCGCTCGGATGGCGCGGGGTGATCCCGCTCGAGCAGACGCTCACCGACCTCCTCGAGTATTGGCGACGGCGAGTCAAGTCTCGCCCACAGTAGCTGGAGCTGAACCCGCCGGGGGCGCGCGGGTCGCCCTCGTCCACGACTGGCTGACGGGGATGCGGGGCGGTGAGCGCTGTCTCGAGGTGCTCTGTGAGCTCTTCCCGGAGGCGCCGCTCTTCACGCTCCTGCACGTCCCCGGCAGCGTGACGCCGCTGATCGAAAACCGGCGTATCGTGACGTCGTTCGTCCAGCGTCTGCCCCGGGCCGCCGCCCGCTACCGGTACTATCTGCCCACGTTCCCGCTCGCGATCAGCCGATTCGACCTCTCCGGCTACGACCTCGTCGTGTCGATGAGCCACTGCGTCGCCAAGGGCGTGCGCGTGGCTCCCCGCGCGCTCCATGTGTGCTACTGCTTTTCCCCGATGCGCTACGTCTGGGACCTCTACGACGACTACTTCGGGCCGCGCGGCGGCCCGGCCGCGCGCGTGCTCGTGCCCCCGCTGGCGGCGGCCCTCAGGCGGTGGGACCGGCGCACGGCCGGCGTGCACCGGTTCGTCGCGATCTCCCGGCATATCGCCGATCGGATCCGCCGGGCCTACGACCGTCCGGCGGACGTGATCCCTCCGCCGGTCGACGTCCAGCGCTTCGAGATCACGGACACCGCCGAGGACTACTATCTCGTCGTGGGAGCGCTCGTGCCGTACAAGCGCATCGACCTCGCGGTCGGCGCGGCCACCCGCCTGCGCCGGCGTCTCGTCGTCGTCGGAACCGGCCCGGAGGAGGCCCGCCTACGCGCCCTCGCCGGACCGACGGTGACCTTCCTCGGGTGGCGTCCCGACGCCGAGGTCGCCGGGCTCTATGCCCGCTGCCGCGCGCTTCTGTTCCCGGCCGTCGAGGACTTCGGGATCGCGCCTCTGGAGGCGGCCGCGGCCGGGCGGCCCACGATCGCGCTCGCGCGCGGCGGCGCGCTCGAGACGATGGTCGGGCTCGGCACCCCCGACCGGGCACCGACGGCCGTGTTCTTCTCAGAGCAGTCGGTCGACGCCCTCGTCGAGGCCATCGAGCGATTCGAGGGCGCGGCGGAGCGGTTCGACGGCAAGGCCCTGCGCGCGCGCGCCGAGTCCTTCGACCGGCCGGTCTTCAAGCAGCGTCTGCGCGACTACATCGGCGCGCGCTGGCACGAGTTCCACGCGAGACCGGCGTGCTGAAGACCCGGTCGCGCCTCTTCGAGCATCTGGCCCTCGCCGGTGACCTCTGCCTGATCGCGGTCTGCTGGGTGTCCGCCTACGTGATCCGGTTCCACCTGGTGCCCGTCGCCGATGTGCCACCGTTCCGGGACTATGCGCGGCAGCTCGTGCCGATCCTGCTCGTCTGGGGTGTCGCGTTCCGCGCCTTCGATCTCTACCGGCCCAACCGCCTCGGCTCCCGCGTCTCGGAGTGGCTCGACGTCGCCAAGGCCTCGACCCTCGGCGCCCTGGTGCTCATCGCGATCATGACCTTCGCCTTCCGCGGGTACGAGTACTCGCGGCTCGTCATCCTGCTCTTCCTGGCCCAGTCCATCGTCGCGGTGAGCCTCGCGCGCGCGGCCTTCCGCGAGGCGCTCCGATTCGCGCGCCGACAGGGCTACAATCAGCGGTACGCAATCGTCGTGGGCGGCGGCGAGCCCGCCGCCGAGGTGCTGCGGGTGCTCCGGCGGAGACCGGACGTCGGCATCCGCGTGCTCGGCCTGCTGAGCGACAAGCGCGAGGTCCTCGACAACGTACGCTGGCTCGGCGGCATCGAGGACGTTCGCACGGTGCTCGACCGGCAGCCGGTGGACATCGTGTTCATCGCGTTACCGCACGCCGACTATTCGCGCCTCACCACCGTGCTGACCGGCATTGGCGACGACTCGGTCGCGATTCACCTGGTGCCGGACGTTTTCGGCCTCGTCCCCGCGCGCGGGGGGGTGGAGGAGTTCGAGACGGTCCCCTTCATCCATCTGCGGGAGTCGCCGCTCAGTGGGTGGAACCGCGTCCTCAAGCGGGCGTTCGATCTGGTCTTCGGCGCGCTCGCGCTGGCACTGGCCGCACCCGCGATGCTGGCCGTCACGGTGGCGCTCAAGCTCACCTCGCCGGGGCCCGTCCTCTACCGGCAAGAGCGGATGGGCGTCGATGGCCGGCGCTTCCGCATGCTGAAGTTCCGGACGATGGGGGTGGACGCCGAGGCGGAGACCGGACCCGTCTGGGCCCGCCCGGACGACCCGCGCCGCACCGGCCTGGGCGCGTTCCTGCGGCGCACGAGCCTCGACGAGCTGCCGCAGCTCTTCAACGTGTTGCGGGGGGAGATGAGTCTCGTGGGGCCACGCCCGGAGCGCCCGAGCTTTGTGGAGGAGTTCAGACGCCGGGTGCCCGGCTACATGCTCCGGCACAAGGTGAAGGCCGGCATCACGGGGTGGGCCCAGATCAACGGGTGGCGAGGGAACACGTCGATCGAGAAGCGGATCGAGTGCGACCTCTATTACATCGAGCGCTGGAGTCTGGGCTTCGATCTGAAGATTCTCATCCAGACGCTCTGGTACGGGTTCCGCATCAACCGCAACGCGTACTGAGCACCTGCCCGGCGGCGGACAATCGAGCGAAGACACTCCTGCATGTACGCGAGGGCTGTCGGCGCAGGGCGCGCGGGCTCGCTGAGTGGTTGTCGCCAGGCGCACCGCGGTCCAGTCATCGCCGGGGTGAGCAGTAGATCTCGAAGGCGGACCGGAGTCTCAGCTGCGCGAGTGACGGGCGCGGTCGTAGCGGCCGATGACTTGACCGAGGGTCTCGGCCTGGATCAGGCCTTGCGACTTCATGGCCTGGAAGACATCGCCCCATCTCTTTCCGCTTCGGCGCTCTCGCGCGATCTGATCCAGCGTCAGCGTCGGCGTGCCGGTGGTCGACGCCTTCTGGGCGTCGAAGAGCGCCGTCGCGATCCGCTTGTTCCCCGGCGACAACGAGTCGTACGCGCTCGGCGAAGACGTCGCCGGGGTCGCAGACGGACCCGATGGTGTCGACGGGGGTTCT
>QHSV01000201.1 GCA_003221655.1 Candidatus Rokuibacteriota bacterium | reverse complement strand
ACGACCTGGCACGTCCTCACGCGCGAGGCGTGGCGCGCGGGTCGATGACGAGCTACACTCCGGTCGGTCGACTACAAGGAGTGACGCAATGACAGATGGCAAAGGGCCTTTGAACGGTATCCGCGTGATCGATTTGGGTCGCCACCAGGCAGGACCCCGCTGCGCCCAGGTGCTCGCCCGTTTGGGCGCAGAAGTCATCAAGATCGAGCGCCTGGGTGGCGAGGAAACCCGGTACCACGCGCCATGGGTCCGCAAGCAGAGCGCTTATTGGGTCCAGTACAACAGCGGCAAGAAGAGCCTGAGCATGGACTTGCGCAAGGAGGACGCGAAGATAGCCCTGCGTAAGCTGATCAAAGTTTCCGACGTGCTCGTGCAGAACTTCCGGCCAGGGACCATTGAAGAGATGGGCTTTGGGTATGACGTGCTGAAGACGCTCAATCCCCGCATCATCATGGTCAACGTCTCCGCGTACGGGCAGTTCGGTCCCTACCGCGACCAGATCGGCTACGATCCCATCGGCCAGACCATGTCCGGCATCGCCATGGTCACCGGCGAAGACGACATGCCGCCGATTCGCGCCGGGGTTCCCATCATCGACCGCACGACCGCGCTGCACTCTGCCATTGGCACCCTGGCCGCCCTCCACGAGCGAAGCATCTCCGGGGAGGGGCAGAGCATCGACGTCTGCCTGGCGGATTCCGGCTACAGCCTGACCGAGATCCCCATCACCGCGTACCACGGAGCCGGCACCGAGCCTCAACGGGGCAAGTCCGATGCGGCTCCCAGCGGCATGTACCCCTGCAAGGACGGCTGGGTCTTGATTGCCGCCGGAGATCAGCACCACTGGCATCGAGTGTGCGCGGCTCTGGGGAAACCCGAGTGGCGGGAAGATCCGCGCTTCACCACCCGCCGCGAGCGCAGCAAGCATGCCGAGGTTGTAAACGAGGCGATGCGTGAGCTGATGGGCACCATGACGATGAAGGGCGCCATCGCCCACTTCACGCGTTACGATGTCGTCGCGGCTCCGGTGAATACCATCCCGCAGGCGGCCCAAGATCCCCATCCCTGGGAGCGGCGGGCGATGGTCGAGGTTCCCGATTTCCTGGCCGGCACCATTGCCGTGTCCGGTGACTTCTGGCACTTTAGCCGCACTCCGGCCGTTGTCGGCTCCACCCCCAGGGTGGGCGAGCACAACGAAGAGATTCTGGGCGAGCTCCTGGGCTACTCCGCGGATGAGATCGCCAAGCTGTATGCCAATGGCGTGATCGCGAACTCGCACCACTACGACACGCTTTCCGGCTGAATGAGAAATCGAATCAAGCGAACTGGGAGATGACTGTGGCGAGACTACCCCTGGCGACGAGAGAGAGCGTTCCCGAAACCCAGCGGACGACATTCGATGAGATGGTGAAGGGACTTGGATCTGTACCTCGCTATGGCCCAGGTTCCGTCCTCATCCACGTGCCGAGGGCGCACCAGTGGGCCACCCTCCTGAACCACTACCTGCGCGAAGAATCCTCGCTGCCCAAGAAAATCCAGGAGCTCGCCATGCTGGTCACCGCGCGAGAGCTGGATTGCCAGCACATCTGGAACGCGCATGCGGCATCCGCACGCAAGGCGGGCGTTCGCAGTGAGATTGTCGACGCCCTGCGCGACCGCAAAGAACTACCTGGTCTCGCTGCGGACGAGGCGGCGGTGGTGCACTATGGCCGCGAATTCTTCCGTACCCACCGCGTCAGCCGGGGGGCGTTTCAGGCAGCGCTGGAGCAGTTTGGCCGCCAGGGAGTCGTCGAGTTGGGTCTGGTCATGGGGAACTACAGTCTCCTGGCGTTGCTCATCAACTCGTTCGACACCGACTTGCCACCGGATAGGACCGAACCGCTTCTGCCTGTCTAATGTCGAGCTCTAACGCACACGCATCCGCCCCACGGCGGCTGCCAAAGAGAGGCAAAACATGCGAGCGGTGACCTTTTCCCGATTCGGTGGACCCGAGGTGATCGAAGTGTCGGAACTGCCTGAGCCGAAGCCCGGCCCCGGCGAGGTGCGCATTCGCGTCGCGGCGGCGACGGTCAACCCGACCGACATCAGCTTCCGCACCGGGCGGCAGCAGACAACCGCCCAGCTGGCCGAGATGGGTGTGCTGCCGCCCTACATCCCCGGTATGGAGCTGGCCGGAGTGGTGGACGCCGTCGGCGAGGGCCCGGACTGGCGCACCGGTGATCGCGTTATGGCGATCGTCAATCCGCGCCGTCCCGGCGGTGGCGCCCAGGCTGAGCTGGTAGTCGTTCCGGCCGCGTCCATTGCCCGCGTACCTGAGGGAACCAGCCTGGAGGCTGCCGCCACCCTGCCGATGAACGGGCTGACGGTGCGCCTTGCACTGGACCGGCTCGCGCTCAAGCCGGGCCAGACCCTGGGCGTCACCGGCGCGGCCGGCGCGGTCGGCGGCTACGCGGTTGAACTCGGCGTCAGCGACGGACTGCGCGTGATCGCCGTGGCGCGATCTCAAGATCAAGCGCTGGTGAAGCGCTTCGGCGCGAAGACGTTTATACCCAGCGGCGAGGCGGCGGTACGCGGCCTCCACGACGCGGTTCCCGGGGGCGTCGATGGATTGATCGACGCGGCTGTGCTCGACGCCGCCGTCCTGCCCGCCATCCGGGATGGCGGAAAGCTGGCCACCGTGCGCGGCTTCGCCGGTCCATCTGAACGAGGCATCACGATCGAGCCGGTGCGGGTGATGTCGTACGTGCACAACCATGAAGCGCTCGATCGGCTCGGTCATCTGGTCGCCGAAGGGCGGCTCACCCTGCGCGTGGCGGAGACCTTTCGGCCCGAGCAGGCGGCAAACGCTCAGCGCAAGATGGCCGCTGGCGGGATTCGGGGGCGGCTAGTGATCGTCTTCTGACGCGCTTCGAACGTCCTCGGCCGGTACCTCGCCGAGCAGACGGCCGAAGGCCGGCAGGCGGTCGGCGCTGTTGAACGTGCGCAGCATCGCCCAGATCGACGCCTGATTCGTGGTCACCACAGGCTTCCTGAATTCCCGCTCCCAGGAGGCGACCGACGACATCGTCGGGAAATTGCCCCCCGGCACCACGAACACCTCGATCTCCGGCCGATCGACGCGGGCGAACGCATCGCGCGCGCGTTCTGGGCCGAGCTGGCCGATCGCATACGAGTCGGTCGCGCGAAATCCTTCGAGGGCGATCGTGTCGAGCCCATGCTTCGCCTTGAAATAGCGGGCGGCACGTTCGTTGACCGCATCCGAATACGGAGACACGATGGCGACGCGGCGCGCTCCCAGGGCCCGAACGGCGCGGCCGACCGCCTGCGCCGACGTGATTGCCGGAACGCCGGCGCCGGCACTCATCCGCTTCGTGACCACGTCGTCGTAGTCCTCGGCACAGAGACTCGCCGACGTCTGGGCCAGGATCACCATCTCGACCCTGGCCGTCCCCAGCAAGAGCGACTGGTAGTCGATGTCCTCATCCAGGCTCGGTGAGAAGCTCCCGGCGCCACTCGACTTGAGGCGCCCGACGTGTGCCTGGTAGGTCGCCGGCAAGAGCCGGCACTCGATCTCGACCGTCGTGTTCGTGGAAGGAATCAGAACGCCGAAATGTCGGGTCATGGTGGGCCGAGTATAACCCGCGCGGAACTGATCCTGGCGGCATGAGGGCTTCGCGAAGCCGCGTTCAGGATCGTGACGGATGCTAGACTCCGCGTTCAGGCGCGATGGATAGCCCGGAGCACGACGTCATCGTAGTGGGAGCCGGCAACGCCGCGCTCTGCGCCGCCCTGTCTGCGCGCGAGTGCGGCGCCAGCGTGGTTGTCCTCGAGTGCGCCCCGGAAGCGGAGGCGGGCGGCAACAGCCGGTTCGCCGGCGGCGTCATGCGCTTCGCCTTCGATGGAGTCGACGACCTCCGGAAGGTCGCCGATCTCACCGACGCGGAGGTCGCCGGCGCCGACTTCGGCACCTACACGCGCGCGCAGTACTTCGACGACCTCTTCCGCCTGACCCAGTACCGCACAGATCCCACCCTCGTGGAGCTGCTCGTCACGCGGAGCCTCGACACCATGATCTGGCTCCGTGGCCAGGGGGCACGCTTCGTTCCGATCTACGGTCGCCAGGCCGGCAAGGTCGGCGGACGCTGGAAATTCTTCGGCGGCCTCCCCATTGAAGCCTCCGGCGGCGGCGCCGGGCTCGTCCAGTCACTGACGGCGGCGGCCCACCGGCGCGGGGTCGATATCCTCTACGAGACGCGGGCCCTGTCGCTCCTGTGGGACGGTGTGCGCGTCAACGGCGTGCGGGTACGCAGCGGTGGGAAGCTTCGTGATCTCACGGCGCGGGCGGTCGTGCTCGCCTGCGGCGGCTTCGAGGCCAACACGGAGTGGCGGACGCGCTACCTCGGTCCGGGCTGGGAGTTGGCCAAGGTGCGCGGCACGAGCTTCAACACCGGCGACGGCCTCCGTATGGCACTCGAGATCGGCGCAAGCCCCTTCGGCAACTGGTCGGGCTGCCACGCCTGCGGCTGGGACCGGAACGCGCCCGAGTTCGGCGAGCTCGCCATCGGCGACCAGTTCGAAAAGCACAGCTATCCCCTCGGCATCCTCGTCAACGCCGACGGCCGGCGCTTCGTCGACGAGGGCGCCGACTTCCACAGCTTCACCTACGCGAAGTACGGCCGCGCGGTCCTCGAGCAGCCCGGGCAGTTCGCCTGGCAGGTCTTCGATGCGAAGGTGCTCCACCTGTTGCGCCCCGAGTACGGCATCCACCGCGTGACCAAAGTGCGGGCGCAGACGCTCGAGGAGCTGGCCGCGAAGCTCGAAGACGTGAACGCCGAGGGCTTTCTTCGGACGGTGCGTGCCTTCAACGCGGCCGTGCGCAGCGACGTGCCCTTCGATCCGTACACGCGAGACGGCCGCGGCACCGTCGGCCTCGAGCCCGCGAAGTCGAACTGGGCCAACGCGATCGACCTACCGCCCTTCGAGGCGTACGCGACCACCTGCGGGATCACCTTCACCTTCGGCGGTCTTCGCGTCGATTCCGACGCCCAGGTGCTCGACCACGATGCGGCCAAGATCGCCGGGCTCTACGCCGCCGGCGAGATGGTCGGCGGGATCTTCTACTTCAACTACCCGAGCGGCGCCGGGCTCGTCTCGGGCGCCGTCTTCGGCCGCCTCGCCGGCGCGTCAGCCGCGCGCAGTCAGGGTCGAACTTGACTCAAACTGGCGACGGCGCGCCGAGGCCGAGGCTCCTCGGTGCCGTGACGTTCGCCTTCCGAGAATCCGCTACTACTTGCAGGGCCTGTCCTGTTTACACGCCGTGATTCGCCAGGTGTGGCCGACATCGCCTCCATCCCAACCAGGAAAAGGCCAGTCCGCGATGATCTTAGGATCCACGACGACCTCGATGAATAAGTCGAACAAAGGGATGGTTTCAAAGCTTTCGAACTTGTAGTTGCCGATCTTGCGAAGCTGGGCATCCCTGGCCTTCCCATCGGTGATCTGCAGGAGGTCTTCCCACATCTTGTAGATCTCGTCGGTCTGAAAGATGTGTCCGATGCCCTTACCGACGTTGAAGACAGCGATCTGCGGCTCTACCGCCTTCTTCGAAGGGGGGACCGCCCAGAGAAAGCCACTGGCTTCGCGCTTCTGCAACTTGGGGCGCACGGCAGCAACCCAGTCGGCCTCTACCAGCTCTATCTCGATGCCCACCTCGCGCAGCTGAAGAGCCACGGCTTCCATCACCGCGACCATTTCCGGGGCGCCGGCGAAGGGATATAGCCAGGCCTTGGCTTTGAAGCCATTGGGATACCCCGCCTCCGCGAGCAGCCGTTTCGCCGCCGCCGGGTCATAGCCATACATCGCCGGGAACCGCTTCTCCCAGGTGGGGTCCCAGCCTTCCAGGTCCGGGTAGAAGCCATGCACGTACATGGGGTTCGCCCGACCCTTGTACAACACCTTGAGCAGCTCTTTCCGGTTGATCGCTTTGTTCATGGCCTGCCGCACTTTGACGTTCGCCCACGGAAGCTTCGGGTCGAATTTTCCCGTGGTGCCTCCGTACTCCGTGTAGCGCCCCGTGGTCTTGTCTTCGGTGCCGAAGTAGAGCCCGCCGAAATTGATCTGCATCTGCTGCGCGGTGCCTCGGCTCCGGATGAGCTTGAAGCCCTTCCCGACCAATTCGTCGGTGAGGTCCTTGTTGACCTCGGTGAGGTGGGTTTCGCCCGCGATCAGCTGCGCAAAGCGCGTCGATTCTTCGAGGGTCCACGTCATCTTGATCTCTTTCCAGTCCACCACGCCCTGCTTCCAGTG
>QHSV01000200.1 GCA_003221655.1 Candidatus Rokuibacteriota bacterium | reverse complement strand
GAGCTGCTCGGGGTCGAAGGCTCCGACGATCGCGATCGAGCCGAAGTACGGATGGAGCTCTCCGCAGCCGAGTCCGTCCCACGCCGGGTCGTCCTTGGCGACTGGACCTCGCAGGACGAACCGGTCGTGGAGCAGCCAGCCGTACTGGTCGCGGATCGAAACGGCGCTTTCGAGCGCGGCGAACCGCCACGCCTCTCCCCGCGCGATACGGCCGGCGGAGAAGGCATCGACCAGGATGAGTCCGGCGGTCGCGTCCATGTCGACGTCGATCGCCTGGCGGAAGGCCGAGCCCGCGAACGGGATGGTGTGGTCGGGCACCCACTCGACGACCGCGCGCGGGCCCACCGCAAGCTTCACGCTCTGGGTAACCTCCTCGGCATCGGTGCGGTACACCCGGGTGGCCGAAGGGGTGGTGAGGACCGCATGGGTCCCCGCCGCCAGGTTCACGTCGATCGAGAGCCGGTCGCCGCCGACAAGGCCGCCCGTTGGATTCAGGATCGAGACGATCGCGGCCGGGTCGTCGAGCGCGAGCGGCGCCAGGACCTGGAGCGGCGGCGTGGAGCGGCAGCCCGCGACCACGGTGGCGGCCCCGCGCCGCTCGAACTGGAGTCGCAGCGCCCCGTCCCGTCCGACCCGGGCGGCGTCGAGCGGCGCCCCCGCGATCACGCCATCGCCGCGTCGAGCGTCAGCTCGTGCCGAATCCAGGCGAGGATCGTGTCGACCCCCTCGCCCGTCCGGAGGTTCGTGAAGACGAAGGGGCGGGCACCGCGCATCCGGCGCGAATCACGCTCCATCACGGAGAGGTCCGCGCCCACGTGCGGCGCCAGATCGATCTTGTTGATCACCAGGAGGTTCGAGCGCGTGATTCCCGGACCGCCCTTGCGCGGAATCTTCTCGCCCTCGGCCACGTCGATCACGTACATCATCGCGTCGACCAGCTCGGGGCTGAACGTCGCCGCCAAATTATCGCCGCCGCTCTCGATGAGAAGAAGGTCGAGCTTCGGAAACTTCTTCAGGAGCGCGTCCACAGCTTCGAGATTCACCGAGACGTCTTCTCGAATCGCCGTGTGCGGGCACCCACCCGTCTCGACGCCGACGACCCGCTCGGCCGGCAGCGCACCCCGGCGCACGAGGAACTCGGCGTCCTCCTTCGTGTAGATGTCGTTGGTGATGACCGCCATGTCGAGCTCGCCGGAGAGGCGCCGGCAGAGGGCCTCGGTCAGCGCCGTCTTCCCCGAGCCGACGGGCCCGCCGATGCCGATCTTCAACGGTCGCGGAATCGTGGTCATGATCTGAACAACCTCATGTCGAGGGTGGCGTGACGGATGCCCGCAAGCTCGAGCGCGGGATTGAAGCTCCACAGGTCGTCGGCGGTCGCCCGCGCCGCCGCGGCGGCCAGCCGCTCGATGCGAACCCGCATTGCGGCCAGCACTCGCTGGCCGTCGAGCTGTCCGAGCGCGATCAGTCGCAGACCTGCACCGACCAGCAGTGCCGCGGTGGCGTAAAGATACGCTGCGGCGGCCGGCTCGGGCCCGGCGCCGCCGCGCCCGACGATCGCCCCGAACACCGTCGCGTGATGGCCGGCCGAGCGCTCGTCGTCGACGGCGCGCGCCAGATGAGCCAGGAACACGTCATCGCCGAGGCCTGCGGCGATCCGGAGCGACTGGCGACCCATCTGCCGGCTCGCTGTCCTGAACTCGGGAATGCTCTTCATCGCGTCGAGCCGCGCGTCGAGCGCGAGCCAGTCCTCGGTGTCGGCCCGGGCCGACAGCCGCACGGCAAGCGCGACCGCCGCCGCGTCAGCGGGACCGGCGGAGCCCTCCAGGTGCGCCGCGATGAACGCCTCCAGGCCCTGGCGGTCCCGAACCCGACCGTCCTGCACGTAGGTCTCGAGTCCGAACGAGTGAGCGAAGCCGCCAGCCGGGAACAGCCCGTCAGCGAACTGGAGCAGCGTCAGCAGCGCTGGATCACCCGTCATGGCGGTGTCCCCTTCCGAGCGGCACGAACACTGCCTGCGCTCGCTCGAAGGACGCGCCGAGCCGGGTGAGAAGCTGATCCATCGCCGCGTCGTCCGGCACAAGGAGTCGCTCGCCATCGAGGGCCAGCGTGAAGTGGCGGTTACCCACCTCGAAGGCGATGCGCAGCGCTTCCTCGCGCGAGGCCGGCGTGACCGCGAGAACCGGTTCCGGCGCGCCCTCCACGATGAGGTACCAGTCCGGGCCGACGTGAAGGATCTCCCCGAGCGTGAGCGTGGTGCCGGTGGGCAGCGCCAGCGCGAGCGTGCGCCCCCTGGTCGTCGTCACGCGACGGCGGCCCCATTGGCGCTCCTCGGCCGTGAGCACAAGCGTGTCGCGCTCGTGCCCGGACAGATCCGCGCCGTATCCGCCGACGTCCTTGCCAGTGACCACGACAACCTCACGCTCGCCAGAGGGAACGCTACGCTTGCCGGCGGCCGCGCGTGGCTCGCCGAGACTAACGCACTGCTGGCCGGAACGATCGAGCCCCCGGCTCGATCGCGTCGCAGACGGGGGGGTCTGGGGGGCCATGTCGGGGCCCCCCAGCCCATCAAATCCCGCCATCAGAACAAAAAATAGCGTTGCGCCATGGGCAAGACGCGCGCCGGCTCGCACGTGAGCACCGCACCGTCCGCGCGCACCTGGTAGGTTTCGGGATCGACCTCGATCCGCGGCAGCGCGTCGTTGTGGATCATGTCGCGTTTCCCGAGGCCGCGACAGTGCGTGACCGCGACGGCACGCCGGGAGAGACCGAGTCGTTGCGGTACGCCGTCGGCGAGCGCCGCCGCCGACACGAACGTCAGCGCCGTGGCGCCGACGGCCCGGCCGAACGCCCCGAACATCGGACGGTAGAGCACGGGCTGGGGCGTGGGGATCGACGCGTTCGGGTCGCCCATCGCCGCCCACGCGATAACGCCACCCTTGACCACCAGCTCCGGCTTCACGCCGAAAAACGCAGGCTTCCAGACCACCAGATCGGCTAGCTTGCCCACCTCGACCGATCCCACGTGGGCGGCCAGGCCGTGGGCGATGGCCGGGTTGATCGTGTACTTCGCGACGTACCGCTTCACGCGCGCGTTATCGTCGCCCGGGGGGTCCCCCGGGAGTGGACCGCGCTGGCGCTTCATCTTGTCGGCGGTCTGCCAGGTCCTGATGATCACCTCGCCGATCCGGCCCATCGCCTGGGAGTCCGAGGACATCATGCTGATCGCGCCGAGGTCGTGCAGCACGTCCTCGGCGGCGATCGTCTCAGCGCGGATGCGCGACTCGGCGAAGGCGAGGTCCTCGGGGATCCGCGCATTGAGGTGGTGGCAGACCATGAGCATGTCGAGGTGCTCGTCCATGGTGTTCACGGTGAACGGCATCGTCGGGTTCGTCGACGAGGGCAGGCAGTTCGGCTCGCCGCACACCCGGATGATGTCGGGCGCGTGACCGCCCCCCGCGCCCTCGGTGTGATAGGTGTGGATCGTCCGTCCCTTGAAGGCGCGGATCGAGTCCTCGACGAACCCGCTCTCGTTGAGCGTGTCGGTGTGGATCGCGACCTGGACGTCGAGCTCCTCGGCGACGCCGAGCGCGCAGTCGATCGCCGTCGGCGTCGTCCCCCAGTCCTCGTGGAGCTTGAGCCCGATGGCCCCGGCGGCGATCTGCTCGCGCAGCGGCTCGGGCGCCGACGCGTTGCCCTTGCCGAGGAAGCCGAGGTTGATGGGAAACGCCTCGGCCGCTTCGAGCATCCGGTGGATGTTCCAGGCGCCCGGCGTGCACGTCGTGGCGTTGGTCCCCGTCGCGGGGCCGGTGCCGCCGCCGACCAGCGTCGTGAGGCCTGCGGTGATCGCCTCGTCGACGAGCTGGGGGCAGATGAAGTGGATGTGCGTGTCGAGCCCGCCGGCCGTGATGATCTTCCCCTCGCCCGCGATCACTTCGGTGGAGGCGCCGACGACCATCCCCTCGGTCACGCCCGCCATCAAGTCCGGATTCCCGGCCTTGCCCACGCCCACGATCCGCCCGTCACGGATCCCGATGTCGGCCTTCACGATACCCCAGTGATCGACGACGACGGCGTTGGTGATGACGACATCGAGCGCTCCGGCGGCGCGCGTGGCTCGGACGGACTGGCCCATGCCGTCGCGGATGACCTTGCCCCCGCCGAACTTCGCCTCCTCGCCCGGCGTCGTGAGGTCACGCTCGATCCGGATGAACAGCTCCGTGTCGGCGAGACGCACCCGATCGCCCGTCGTGGGACCGTAGAGATCGGCATACTGTCGGCGGGTCAGCCGGAGCGTCATGACGGGCGCTCCCACGCCGCGAGCTTCGCCAGGGCCTGGTCGCGGCCGCCCCCCTCGGTGAGCCCGTTCAGGCCGAAGACGCGCCGCGTGCCGGCCAGCTCGACGAGCGTCACGCGCTTTTCGTCGCCGGGCTCGAATCGGACCGCGGTGCCGGCCGGCACGTTCAGCCTCATTCCGAAAGCTTGCGCGCGGTCAAAACGAAGCGCCCGATTGACTTCAAAGAAGTGAAAGTGGGAGCCGATTTGTATGGGCCGGTCGGCCGTGTTGGAGACCGTCAGCTCTACCGTGCGCCGGCCCTGGTTCGCGACGATCTCGCCTTCACCTAGAACGTACTCACCCGGAATCACGATGGGCCTCCTTCGGTCAGCAGCCGGTGTTGGAACGCGCCCGGATCGAGCGCGCCGGCGGCGCTCTTCGCGTACGCGGAAACGCGGCGGCCAGGTGGTAGCCGACCGAGGCCGACCTCGCCCGCGCGTCCTGTCCTCGACGTCATGCTGAGGCTCCGCAACCCTGGAGCCGGAGGCGCCGGGTGTGTGCGGTAGGGGCGGCCGGACCCGTTCCCACCAAGCGGCATCGGGCGCCACACGCCCTGATGGAGCCCAGCCGCCAAGGAGCAGCGAGCGCGTCCCGCGTGGTCCGGCTGCCCCCTACCGCACACGCCGGCGCCTCCGGCTCCACGTCCGGCGAAGTCTTGACCATGACGTCGAGGACAGGACACTAGCGGATGGGATGGTGAATGGTGACGAGCTTGGTGCCGTCGGGAAAGGTGCCCTCGACCTGCACCTCCTCGAGCATCTCGGGCACACCCTCCATCACATCGTCGCGGCCGAGGACGCCGAGCCCCGCCTCCATCAGCTCGGAGACGCTCCGCCCGTCACGGATACCCTCGAGGATCTCGGCCGTGATGAGCGCGAGCGCTTCGGGGTGGTTGAGCCTGAGGCCGCGTCCGCGGCGCCGGCGCGCGACTTCAGCCGCGGTGAAGATGAGCAGCTTCTCCTGCTCACGCGGGGTGAGGTGCATCGTTGAACCTCCAGACGAATGGGGTCAGACCGCCAGGTGTTGTCGGACCATCTCCACTCTCAAGTCTCCGGTGGAGCCCGAGGCAACCACGGCGCCCTTGGCCATGATCACGTACTTGTCTGCGAGTCGCTCGGCGAAGTCAAGGTACTGCTCGACCAGCAGGATGGCCAGGCCGAGCTCGCGCTTTATCCTTCTCAGTGCGCCCTCGATCTCGAGGATGATCGACGGCTGGATGCCCTCGGTCGGCTCGTCGAGCATGAGGAGCTTCGGCTTCGTCAGGAGCGCGCGTCCGATCGCGAGCATCTGCTGCTCGCCGCCCGACAGGACGCCGCCCTTGCGTGCCAGGAGCGACGCGAGCGCCGGGAACAGCTCGAGCGGCTCGTCCAGCGCGGCGGCGCGCCCGCAGCCGAGGACTGCCATGCGAAGGTTCTCCTCCACGGTCAGATGGGGGAAAATCTCGCGCCCCTGCGGGACGTAGCCGATGCCGGCGCGCGCCCGACGGTCTGGCGACCACCCGGTGATCTCGGCGCCGTCGAAGCTCACCTTCCCGTGCCGCGCCGGCAGGAGTCCAATGGCCGTCTTGAGGAGCGTCGTCTTGCCCACACCATTGCGCCCCATCAAGCACACGAGCTCGCCCGCGCCGACCTCGAGGTCCACCCCCCAGAGCACCTGGGACTCGCCGTAGGCGACGTCGAGCCCGCTAATGGACAGCATCAGCCGCCTCGCGCCGCCGCCCGAGATAGACCTCGAGGACGCGCGGATCGCTCTGGACTTGCTCCACCGGCCCCTCGCAGAGAACCGTTCCCTGGTGCAGGACCGTCACCTTGCGAGCGATCTGCCGGACGAACGCCATGTCGTGCTCGATGACGAGGACCGACCGATCGGCGGCGATCGACTCGAGCAGCGCTGGACCGTCTCGAGCGCCCGAGCGATGCGCTCGCGCTCCTCCTCCGGATCCCGACGGCGGAGCGCGGCGAAGACGCCTTTCGACGACCGGCGGAGGGAGAGCTCCACGTTGTCCCAGACGGTGAGGTTCACGAAGACGGACGGCGTCTGGAACTTCCGCCCGACACCGAGGCGCGCAATGTCGTTCTCGCGCAGCGGAAGGAGGTCGGTTTCGTGGCCGAAGATGACACGCCCAGTCTCGGGCTTCACCCGCCCGGAGACGACGTCGAGGAGCGTGGTCTTGCCGGCGCCGTTCGGGCCGATCACCACGCGCAGCTCGCGGCGATCCATGAAGAAGTTCAGATGGCTCAACGCCTGGAAGCCATCGTAGTTCACGGTCACGTCCTCGAGATAGATGATGCTGCCGGTGTTCATTTATCGGAACTCGGCGGCCGGCTCGCTACGTGGGTGGCCTGAGAAAGGTGCGAAGCGTCAAGGGTCGCCCGATCCCGGCGCCTCGTGACGATCCGGAGGGCCCGCGATCGCAGGCGGCCCAGGGCGCCGACGACGCCGTCGGGAAAGAACAGGACGGCGCCCATGAAGAGTCCGCCGAGGAAGAGAAGCCAAAGGTCCGGGTAGCTGGTCGTGAGCCAGCTCTGGATCCAGTTGACGCCGAAGGCGCCGAGGACGGCGCCGTAGAGTGTGCCCCGGCCGCCGGCGGCGACCCACACCACCATCTCGATCGACGGGAGCACGCCGATCTTGGCCGGCGTGACGATGCCCACCTGCGGCGCATAGAGGGCGCCCGCGAGCCCCGCCAGTACCGCGGACACGACGAACACGAAGAGCTTGTACGCCGCCGGCGAGTAGCCGGAGAAGAGCACACGCGTCTCGCTGTCGCGGATGGCGACGAGCACCTTGCCGGCCCGCGTGAGCGTGATCCAGCGACAGAGCAGGTAGGCGCCGACGAGCGTCAACGCCGTGACCGCGTAGAGCCCGCGCTGCGTGCCGGGTCGATTGAGCGGGAACCCGAAGACCGTCTTGAAGTCGGCGAGGCCGTTGGTGCCGCCGAGGTTCATCTCGTTCCGGTTGAACACGAGCCAGGCGCTGAGGGCCAGCGCCTGCGTGATGATCGAGAAGTACACGCCGCGGATGCGGCTCCGGAACGCGAGGTAGCCGAACGCCAGCCCGAAGAGCGCGGGGACGAGCACGATCGCCGCCAGCGTGAAGACGACACTGTGGAACGGCTTCCAGAAGAGCGGGAGCGCGGTGACCTGGTTCCACACCATGAAGTCGGGCAAGGCACTCTGGTAGACACTCTTCGCGCCGATCTCGAGCATGAGGTGCATGCCCATCGCGTAGGCCCCGAGGCCGAAGAATACGCCGTGCCCGAGCGAAAGCACGCCCGCGTAGCCCCAGAGCAGATCGAGACCGAGCGCCAGGATCGCGTAGGTCAGGAACTTGCCGAACAGGTTGATCGTGAAGTTCGAGACCGCGAACGGAGCGTCGGCCGGCAGCGCGTTGCACAGCGGCAGGACGACCACCAGGACCACCGCGGCGAGCCCGACCGCGAGCGCCTCACGCTTCGGCATTCCGGCCCCGCGTCGCGAACAGCCCGGCCGGCCGCCGCTGGAGGAACAGGATGACGCCGACGAGGATCGCGACCTTGCCGAACACGGCCCCGAAGGCCGGCTCGATCCCCTTCGTGAGCCCACCCAATCCCGCCGCGGCCAAAATCGTGCCGGCGAGCTTCCCGACTCCGCCGGTCACGACCACCATGAACGAGTCCACGATGTAGTTCTGCCCAAGCGACGGCCCGACGTTGCCGATCTGCGTGAGCGCGCACCCGGCGAGTCCCGCGAGGCCGGCGCCGAAGGCAAACGTCGTCGCGTCCACCACGCCGGCGCGCACGCCCAGACACGAGCTCATCGCCCGGTTCTGGGTGACGGCGCGGATCCGGAGCCCCGCGCTGGTGCGGAACAGGAGCCAATACGTCGCCGCGACCGACACGGTCGCCAGGCCGATGATGAACACCCGGTTGTATGGAAGCGTCACGCCGACCATGACCGGCACGCCCCCCGAGAGCCAGGTGGGCGAGCTCACGTCCACGTTTGCGGCGCCGAACCAGAGCCGCAGCCCCTGCTGGATGATCAGCGACGCGCCCCACGTGAGCAGCAGCGTCTCGAGCGGCCGCCCGTACAGGAACCGGATGACCCCGCGCTCGAGAACCAGCCCCACCGCCGCCGCCACCAGGAACGAGACCGGCAGCGCGACGGCGAAGTAGAGGTCGAAGCGGTCGGGCCACGTCGCGCGGAACCAGTTCTGCACCACGAACGTCGCGTACGCGCCCAGCGCCATGAGCTCGCCGTGGGCCATGTTGATCACGCCCATGAGGCCAAACACGATGGCCAGGCCGAGCGCCATGAGGAGCAAGATCGAGGCGAGCGAGGCGCCCTGGAAGACCGTCTCGACGGTCGTCGTCAAGAGGCTCCAGCGCTCGAGCCGGCGGATCGCCTGCGTGGCGGCGCCGCGCTCGGCCGGTGACGCGCCCGGGTCGGCCGCGAGCCGTCCCAGCGCCTCTCGCGCGCTGGCTGAATGGATCTCGCCGAGCGTGCGCGCCGCCGCGACGCGCTGCTCGCGGCCGCCGTGCGCCAGCCGGATCAAGCCGAGCGCCTCGGTGAGGGCGTGGCGGACCCACCGATCCGTTTCCTTCTGCAGCGCCGCCTCGACCGTTGCGACGGCGGCGGCCTCGGCCTGGTTTCCGAGCTTCACGGCAGCGCCCAAGCGGACGGCCGGATCGGGGTCGGCGAGCTGCGCCTTCGTCTCGTCAGCGTCGAGGAACGGTTTGATCGCGAGCCGCAGCCGCCGATCGGCCGGCACCTCCTTCAGGTCCGCCAGCGGCACCGTGCCGAGCGGCTCCCGGTCGTACGCGCCGACGATGTCGATCACGTCCTGGTCGCCGCGCGTGGCCTTCGTCCCGCCCACGATCAGCTCGGTCTTGCCTGCGCGCGTCCAGGCGTAGACGCTGCCCTCGCGCAACGCCCCCAGGAACTGGAGCCACTTGGGATCGCGCGCCTGGCCGAGGACGGTGACGGCCGCCTCGCGGCGGTCGGCGTCCTCCCCGAGGAGGTCCGCCAGCGCCTGTGTCACCTCGGGGGACGGCGCGGTCGGCGCCGCGTGGCCCGCCGCTGCCGCAGCGAGCCACGCGACCAGCGAAAGGAGAACGACGAGACGGTATCTCACGCCTTCTTCTGATACGTGCCCTGATGCTTGACCCAGTCGCAGCCCTTGTCCGGGCTCGTGTACTTGCTCCACGGCTCCGGCTCGACGAGGCCCTTGGTGCGGGAGACGATCTTGAACTGGCCGTCCTTCATGATCTCGCCGATGAGCACCGGCCGGTAGGTGTGGTGGTTGTACTCGTGCATCCTGATGGTGCCGCTCGGCGCCGCGAACGTCTGGCCGTAGACGGCCTTGCGCACGCCGTCGACATCGAAGCTCTTGGCCTTCTCCACCGCCTGCTTCCAGATGTAGACGCCGAAGTAGGCCGCCTCCATCGGGTCGTCGGTGACGCGCCGGTCGCCGCCGGGGAGGTTGGTTTTCTTCGCGTACGCTTTGAACGCCTGGACGAACCTCTTGTTGTTCGCGTTCTCCACCGACTGAAAATAATTCCAGGCGGCCAGGTGGCCGACGAGGGCCGACGCGTCCATGCCGCGCAGCTCGTCCTCGGCCACGCTGTAGGCCATGATGGGCGCGTTCTCGGAGCGCAGACCCTGGTTGCCGAACTCCTTGTAGAAGGGCACGTTCGAGTCGCCGTTGATCGTCGAGAGCACGCACGCGCTGCCGCCCGATGCGAATCGTTTGATCTTGCCGACGATCGTCTGGTAGTCCTGGTGATTGAACGGGGTGTACTCTTCCTCGATGTTGGCGGCCGGCACGCCCTTGGCGAGCAGGAAGGCGCGCAGGATCTTGTTAGCCGTGCGCGGGAACACGTAATCGGTCCCGAGCAGGTAGAACTTCTTGTAGGCGCCGCCTTCCTTCGACATCAGGTACTCGGCGCCGGGAATCAGCTGCTGGTTCGGCGTCGCGCCCGTGTAGAAGACGTTCTTCGAGCACTCCTCGCCCTCGTACTGGACCGGGTAGAAGAGCAGGCCGTTGTTGTTCTCGAAGACCGGCAGGACCGACTTCCGGCTGACCGACGTCCAGCAGCCGAAGACCACGGCGACTTTGTCTTGCAGCAGGAGTTGCTTGGCCTTCTCGGCAAAGAGATCCCAGTTCGACGCCGGATCGACGACGACCGGCGAGATCTTCTTGCCCATCACGCCGCCCTTGGTGTTGATCTCCTCGACGGCCATCAGCACGACGTCCCGCAGGGACACCTCGCTGATGGCCATCGTGCCCGAGAGCGAGTGCAGGACGCCGATCTTGACCGTCCCTTGCGCCTTTAGAACGTTGGGGAATCCGAGACCGGCGCCCAGCGCGGTCCCGGCCGCGAGCGAGCCCTTGAGGAAGCCGCGACGTGAGAACTCTGCCATACCGTCTCCTTTCGACTGACGTGTGATTGGTCTCGATCGCGGCATCGTTGGCGCGTCGCCCGCGGGCATCGTTGGCCGCGGCTCTTCCCTTCGAGAGCAAGGGCCATACCGGAGAGTCTGACTATTTGTTTACAGGATGTTACGGCGAGGCCGACAGACGCTGGTGCTCAATGCGTAGGCACATCAGACGCGACTGACTCCGACACGAGCAGCGCCCTCGCGATGTCGACCATCGGACGGCGGCTATCCATCGCGGCGCGGCGAAGCCGACGGAACGCCTCGTCTTCGGAAAGCTGGTAGCGCGCCATCAGTCGTCCCTTCGCCCGCTCGACCACCTTCCGATCCTCGAGCGACCGGCGTAACGCGAGCGTCTCGCGGAACCGAGCGACGGCCAAGTCGAGCACGGGTGCCAGCTCCGCGGAGCGGAGCGGTTTGAGAAGATAGGACATGACGCCGGCCGAGCGCGCCCGATCGACCAGCTCCTGCCGTGTGTGGCTCGTGAAGAGCACCACGGGACAGCCGGCATCGATCACCTGTCGCGCCGCCTCGACACCGTCTCCGTCCGGCAGACCGACGGCAAAGACGGCGACGTCGGGACTCGCCCGCCTCACGAGCGCGAGCGCATCGGCACACCGCACCACCTCGCCGACCACCTCGCCCTTCGCCGCCCAGATGGCGGCGCGAAGCGATGCGCGCGAGCGCTCGTGATCGTCGAGAATCGCGACCCTCCAGCGTGGGTCGGACTTCGGCCCGGCATCCGCCATGGCTCCCACCCGTGGCAAGCGCGGTGCCAGGCACCGCGTGCAGGAAATCAACCGTTTAGCAGGGTGCCTCGAGCCCAGGTGCTCAGCGACCCGGCACGTCCAGCAAGCCTGCCGCTTTGTAGGGCAGCCGCACAGGACGCATGATCGATAAGCTCGTGCCGCATTTCGAGCGCCGGCTTCGCCGGCGCCACGATCTTCTACGTACTGGCGGTCGAGGGGAACCGGTGGGGGGAATTGGGGGGGAGCGGCGCCGCTCCCCCCGATTAGACTGGAACTAAATATCGAAGTAGAGCGCGAACTCCCAGGGGTGCGGGCGAAGCCGCACCGGGTCCACCTCGTTCTTGCGCTTGTACTCGATCCACGTCTCGATGACGTCCGGCGTGAACACGTCGCCCTTGAGGAGCCAGTCGTGAGACTTCTCGAGGTTGTCGAGGACGATGCTGAGGTCGCCGGGCAGCTGCTTGATCTTCTTCGCCTCCGCCGGCGGCAGCTCATACAGGTCCTTGTCGACTGGCTTGCCCGGGTCGATCTTGTTGGCGATGCCGTCGAGGCCCGCCATGAGGCACGCCGAGAAGGAGAGGTAGGGGTTGCAGGTCGGGTCCGGCGTGCGGAACTCGATGCGCTTGGCGCCCTCCGACTTCGAGTACATCGGGATGCGGATGCACGCCGAGCGGTTGCGCTGGCTGTAGACCAGGTTGATCGGCGCTTCATAACCGGGTACCAGCCGCTTGTAGGAGTTGGTCGAGGGTGCGATCAGGGCGAGCAGCGCCGGCGCGTGCTTGAGGATGCCGCCGATGTAGTAGAGACAGTTCTTCGAGATGTCGGCGTACCCACCGCGCTCGTAGAAGAGATTCTTTCCGTTCTTCCAGAGGGACTGGTGGGTATGCATGCCGGAGCCGTTGTCCTGGAAGAGGGGCTTCGGCATGAACGTCGCGGTCTTGCCCCATTTCCGGGCGGTGTTCTTCGCGCAGTACTTGTACCAGAGGACC
>QHSV01000548.1 GCA_003221655.1 Candidatus Rokuibacteriota bacterium | reverse complement strand
AGTCACCGCGGGCCGATCACTTCCACGCCTCGCGCGTGATGACGTAATGCGCGGCGTGCACGCCCTTGTAGTCGACGAAGCCTTGGGGCACGAAGCCGAGCTTCTCGAGCACCCGCTGCGAGGCGCGATTTTCGGGATACGTCACCGCGACGACCTTCGGCAGCTCCACGACGCAGAACGCATACTCGAGGAGCGCTCTCGCGGCCTCGGTTGCGACGCCCTGTCCCCAGGTCGGACGGGCGAGGCGATAGGCCAGCTCGATGTCGTCGCCGGTCGGCATTCGGATCAAGGCGCAGAGACCGACGAAGCCGCCGTCCCCGCGGCTCTCCACGACCCAGAACCCCAGCGGTCCCTGCTCCTCATGGATCCGCTGCCTCACCCGCTCCGCCGTCTCATCGGGAGACCTCGGCCCGGCCGGGCTGCCCACGTACCTCATCACGTCAGGATCACTGTCGAGCGCGATCAGGTCTCGCTCGTCGGAGGGACGCTGCCGGCGTAGCCGTAAGCGTGGACTCTCGATCACGCAGCCCCCCTCGCCGGTGCCGTCTGTTGTTGATACGTGATCTGACCGCAACTGTTGGACACCGTGAAATGACCGCTCCGGTGAATAGCCAGGGCCATCAGGCGGCCCGCAGCGGGCGGCCGCGATCGTCGTAACGCCCGAGGCAACGGGTGCCATACCAGAGCGAATGATGGCCGTTGAGGTGGCGGCGCACGAGGACGCGCAGACCGGCGCAGGTGCGGCGCCCGGGCTGCTTGGCGACTTGCAGCGGCACGCCGTCGGCCGTCACGACATTGTCGCGGCCGACCACGCGGTCGGCCTCGACGCAGAGGATCTGATCGAGATCTACGCGCCCGAGCGGCACGAAGGCCGGGGTAGCCTCCGCCGGTGGCCGCCCCAATTCGGTGTTGAAGGCGGGCAGGAACTGATCGCGCAGATAGCGGTTCGCGGCGGCCACGGTGGTGATGCCGGCCACCCGCAGCTCGTTGACGAGGCGGTCTTGCAGGGTGCGGTTGACCCGCTCGCTGCGGCCCCGCGCCTGAGGCGAGTAGCCGAGGATGTGCTCGATGCCGAGCCGGGCGAGGGCGCGGCCGACCTGGGGGGGGTGGCGGCGATCCGGCGCACTCCCGGACGTCGGGGGGTGCACGGCCCAATGGGCGCGGTCGGTATAGAGCGCCAGCGGAAGGCCGTCACGCTCGAGGACGGTGCGCAGGGCGGTCATGAGGGCGGCCACGCTTTCGCCGCCGTCATGGAGTTCGGCGTACAGCAACTGCTGGGTGGCATCGTCGACGCCGGCGAGCAGGGTGGACCAGCGGTCCGGCGTCAAGGCCAGCCAGCGATGGCGACTGCCGTCGAGGTGGAGCAACTCGCCGTAACACGGGCGCGGCTCGCGGCGGCGGCGATGCCGGCCGCGGGGCTGGTGGGGGGGGACGAGGCCCGCCATCTGCAGGGCCTTCTTCACGAAGGCATAGCAGAAGCGCACGTCATGGTGGCGACGCGCGAGCTGATGGAAATGGCGGACGTTGAAGCCCTGGTAGCGCTCGCGATAGAGGGCGAGCCCGCGCTGCACTTCCGCCACCGGCGCCCGCTTGGGCGAGGGCGTCTGCCGACGGCGGTCGAAGAGGCCCTCATACCCCTCGTGCTCCAGCTTCCAGCGCAGGCGCCGGATGCTGCGCGGACTGCGCCCGAGGATGTCGGCGGCTTGCAGCCAGGTGAGCTTGCCCGCGAGGGCGCGAACGATGACCTCCTGGACCTTCATGGCGCGCTCCACAACGCCACGTGGATAGGGCATGGCCACCTCCTCGGTGGCTATTCCTTTCACGCAGCGCGGTTGGAGCGGTCATTTCACGTATCAATTCCGGGCGGCCATTTCACGTATCCCCAACACCCTCGCCGGTGCCGTCTTGACGGCCCTCACCCGCGCGGATATTGTTCCTGCACCTTTTGGACCGAGCCTCTCCCTCCGACGAAGCGCGAACGGAGCGCAACAAAGGAGACCGCCATGCGGCGCACGATCGCCATCGGATCGGCCCTCTTCCTCCTGCTGGCCTCGAGCCCGCTGCTTCCGGCGGAAGCCCAGACCAAGGACGACACGCTCGTGTACGCGCTCCAGTCGGACGTGGACAGCTGGGACCCGCCCAACTCGGTCCTGCGTGAAGCCATCATCCTCGGTTACCACGTCTTCGACCACCTGGCGGTGCGCGACCTCAAGACGCGCCGCGTGGTGCCGAATCTGGCCGTGTCCTGGAAGGCCCTGGATGACACGACCTGGGAGGTGAAGCTTCGCCAGGGCGTGAAGTTCCACGACGGCAGCCCGTTCACGGCGCGCGACGTCAAGGCCACGTTCGAACGCGTCCTCGACCCGGCGCGGAAGATGACGGCGCGGGGCAATCACGCCAAGATCAAGAGCGTGGAGGTCCTGGACGACTACACGGTCCGCATCCACACCGACGGACCTTATCCGCTGTTCGTCGAGCGTCTCACCGCCCTCGTCATGAGCTCCGAGAAAGTCATCAAGGAAAAGGGCCACGAGTGGATGCAGGAGCATCCGGTCGGGACCGGCCCCTACAAGCTCGTGAAGTGGGACCGGAAGCACGAGCACGTGCTCGTGCGCAACGACGACTACTGGGGCGCCAAGCCGTACTACAAGTACGTGCGCATCCGCATCATCCCCGAGCAGGCCACCCAGATCGCCGAGCTGGTCTCTGGAGGCGTGGACGTGATCAAG
>QHSV01000199.1 GCA_003221655.1 Candidatus Rokuibacteriota bacterium | reverse complement strand
TGTTCGCGCCGATCATGGACTTCCGCGCGTTGATGGGAGTCGGACCGCGGGTGACCGAGCACACGATCACCTGGATCCACAACTCCCCGTTCCCGTCCTACGAGGATGTGCGGCTCAAGGATCAGTAGCGAAAAGGCGAGCCTTCGATGGCCGGATCGATCAATCGCCGAGCGTTCCTGGGACGGGCCGGGACAGCGGCCGCCGCCGTCATGGGCGCGTCGTTTATCCGTCCGTCTCGCGCCACCGCGGCGACCGGGGACCGCCTCGTGGTGGCGGTCGGGCAGTGGGGCACGGAGACGCCTTTCGCCTGGCGCACGGTTCAGGCCGAGAAGCCCTTGTGGGACTGCATCTACGACGCGCTCATCATGCGGGACCCGAAGACGTTCGAGTATCGTCCTGGGCTGGCCACGGAGTGGAAACCATCGAACGAGCTGCGGACGTGGACATTCAAGCTCCGGTCCGGGGTGAAGTTTCACGAGGGCTGGGGTGAGCTGACGGCGGAAGACGTCAAGTTCACGGTCGAGCAGAACCTCAAGCCGGACTCGGGTGGCGGCTCGGCGCCCTTCTTCCGGAACAACCTCGACCGCATCGAGACGCCCGACAAGCTCACGGTGGTGCTGCACTTCAAGAACCGGGTCTGGGAGGTCGCCTCGAACTTCTCCCAGTTCGTCGGCTATCAGAATGTCGTCCCGAAAAAGTATCTGGAGACGGTCGGCGAGGAGAAGGCGGCGCTCCACCCGATCGGCACCGGACCCTACCGCCACATCGAGGGCCGGCAAGGCGACTACCACCGGTTCGAAGCGGTGGCGGGCCACTGGCGAAAGATGCCTGCCTTCAAGGAGCTGGTGATCCGTCGGATCCCCGACCCGGCCACCCGCTTGTCCGGGCTCCGGGCGGGCGAGATCGACATCGGCGTGGTCTTCGGCGACTACCTGGACCAGGCGGCGAGGTCGGGGCTCCGTCTGCACGACGTGCCGAATGCCGCGTGCTACTGGGTCATCCTCAGCGGCCAGACGACGTCGGATCGCGAGGACTACTGCCCCGCGTGTCCGTGGGCGGGCGATTGGAGCGATCCGAAGAGCCGCGAGAACGCCCGGAAGGTCCGGCTGGCGATGAACCTCGCGGTCAACAAGAAGGCGATCATCAGCGCGCTCTGGAAAGGGAAGGGTTCCGAGACGCCCTTCTCCTACTACTACTATCCCTTCCACAAGGGTTACAGCGCCGACTGGAAGATCCCGGCCTACGATCCGGAGCGTGCGAAGAAGCTCCTCGCCGAGGCCGGGCACGCCGGAGGCTTCGAGGTGCGGGTCAACCCCATGGTCACGGCCTATGCCCTCGACGGGCCGGACGTCATGGAAGCGGTGGCGCTCGACTGGGAGAAGATCGGGATCAAGTCGAAGCGCTTCCCGGAGATGACCAGCACCTTCGGGCCCAAGAGCCGGAACCGAAAGACGAACAAGACGCACTGGGTGTACGGCTCGCCGCCGTTCGACGAGCCGATCCTGGCCTGGAGCCGTGTCCTCCATTCCAAGGGCGCCTTCAACCTGCTGTGCGATGGTCCCTACGACGAGGACATCGAGGCGGCCATGCGGGAGCTGGACATCGAGAAGCGCGTTCGAATGACTCAGACTCTCGGACAGAAGCTCTACGACGCCCACCATGGCGTCATGCTCGGGATGAAGTCCATCACCTGGGCCATGAGTCGCAAGATCGGCGGCTGGCAATCCCTCGCCTACGTGCCGATGGAAACCAACTACGAGCACGTGAGCCCGGCATGAAGCGTAGCAGCGATCGGATTCTCACGACCCACGCCGGGAGCTTGCCCCGCCCCAGCGACTTGCTCGAGATGATCCAGGCGAAATCCGGCGGCCGACCTTACGATCAGGATGGCTACACGACCCGAGTGCGGACCGCGGTGAGCGAGATCGTCCGCAAGCAGGCCGTGCTCGGCCTGGACGTCGTCGACGACGGCGAGATGGGCAAGCCGGGCTTCATTCCGTACGTCAACGAGCGCCTGTCCGGATTCGTCCCGAACAAGGACGCGGCCGGCAGCCCGTGGGGTGGCTCGCGAGAGGTGAGGGCCTTTCCAGAGTTCTACGAGTGGTTCGGTCGCGCGATGCCCAGTCCCCCGGCACGGGCCATGCACATGGTGTGCACCGGGCCCATCGCCTACAAGGGCCACAAGCACGTGCAGGCGGATATCGAAAATCTCAAGGCCGCCCTCGCGGGCACGCAGGCCGAGGAGGCCTTCATCCCGGCTATCTCCCCGACCAGCGTCGAGGACTGGCAGAAGAACGCGTATTACAGGACCGAGGAGGAGTACCTCGTTGCGATCGCCGACGCCATGCACGAGGAATACCAGGCGATCGTCGACGCCGGGTTTCTCGTGCAGATCGACGACCCCCATCTGGCGACCCACTACGTGTCGCACCCGGAGCTCAGCGTGGAGGAAGTCCGCCGATGGGCCGAGGTGCGCGTGGAGGCGCTCAACCATGCCCTGCGGGGGTTGCCACGGGACAAGGTGCGCTGGCACACCTGCTACGGGATCAACATCGGCCCCCGCGTCCACGACCTCGAGCTCAAGCACTTCGTGGACGTCATGCTGAAGATCCGCGCCGGCGCCTACTCGTTCGAGGCGGCGAACCCGCGGCACGAGCACGAGTGGCGCGTGTGGGAGACGGTCAAGCTGCCCGACGGCGCGGTGTTGATCCCGGGCACGATCACGCAATCGACCGTCCTCGTCGAGCACCCCGAGCTGGTGGCCGAGCGCATCGTGAGATTCGCCAACGTCGTCGGACGCGAGAACGTCATCGCCGGCGCCGACTGCGGATTCGCCACGTTCGCGGGATCGACCGAGATCCACCCGAGCGTCGTCTGGGCCAAGTTCGACGCCCTGGTCGAGGGGGCGCGCATCGCGACGAAGCAACTCTGGAGGCGCGCATGAGACGACGGATGGTCGCGCTCGCCACGATCGTGATGGTTGTGCTCGGCCTCGCTGACAGTAGCCCACTCCAGGCCCAGTCGTTCTTCGCGGGCAAGACCGTGCGCATCATCGTCGGGCTGGCTCCCGGAGGCGGCTTCGATACGTACGCCAGGCTCGTCGCGCGGCATCTCGGCAAGCACATTCCGGGAAGTCCCGCGATCATCGTTGACAACATGACAGGCGCCGGAGGCCTCATCTCCGCGAATCACCTCTACAGAGTGGCCAGGCCAGACGGTCTCTCGCTCGCGCACGTCCCCGGGACGCTGTTGCTCGGTCAGGTCCTCGGGCAGCCCGGGATCGAGTTCGATGCCCGAAAGTTCGAGTACATCGGGGCCACCGTCAAGGAGGAGGTCGTCTGCTCTCTGACCAAAGCGAGCGGCATCACGTCGGTCGAGCAATTGATGAGCGCCAAGACCCCGGTCAAGATTGGTGCCGTCGCGCCCGGCGCGCCAACCGACAACACGCCCAGAATCCTGAAAGCCGCCCTCGGTCTTCCGATCCAGGTCGTCACGGGGTACAAGGGAACCGCGGAGATCCGTCTGGCTGCGGAGAGCGGGGAGGTAGCGGGGGCGTGCTGGGCCTGGGAGTCGATGAGAGCCACCTGGCGCAAGTCACTGGACGCGGGAGAGGCGATTCCGATATTGCAGGTGACCTCGAAGCCATTGCCGGGCCTGTCGCGTGTCCCTCTGGCGATCGACCTGGCCAAGACCGACGAGGCGCGCCGGTTGATCCAGGTGGGCATCCAAGACGGGAGCGCCTACTCCCGTCCCTTCATGGCCCCTCCCGGGACGCCGAAGGAACGGGTGCAGATCCTACGCAAGGCCTTCCAGGAGACGTTGAACGACAAGGCCCTCCTGGCCGAGGCCGAGAAGGCGAAGCTCACGCTCGATCCAGTGGCGGGGGAAGATCTGCAAAAGCTGGTGACCGACCTCTTCACGCTGGATCCCGCGTTCGTCGAAAAGTTGAAGGCCGTCCTCTACAAGTGAGCGATCGAGCGTGCAGCGCTACATCATCGGCCGCGTGATCCAGTCCATCGTCTCGATGTTCGTGGTGTCCGTCATCGTGTTCGCGCTCGTGCGGCTCTCCGGCGACCCGATTCAGATCATGATGCCGGCGGAGGCGTCGAAAGCGGACATCGAGCTGATGCGCGCGCACCTCGGTCTCGATCGCCCGTGGGCCGTGCAGTACTGGCGGTTCGCGACCCAGGCCGTCCGGGGAGACTTCGGCCGCTCCGTCCGCTTCCGCCGGCCCGCCCTCGACCTCGTCACCGAGCGGTACGGAGCGACGCTCGAGCTCGGCGGCCTCGCCGTGGTCATCGTGATCGCCGTGGCGCTCCCGGTCGGCGTGTACTCCGCGGTCCGCCGCGGTAGCGCGCTCGACTATGCCGCGCGGGTCTTCGCCGCACTCGGTCAGGCGGTGCCGCCCTTCTGGCTCGGGCTCGTACTCGTGCTCATCTTCGGCGTGTTGCTCCACCTCCTGCCGACCTCCGGACGCGGCACACCGCTGCACGTGCTCCTACCCGGGATCACGCTCGGCTGGTTCGCGGTCGCCGCGCTCATGCGCCTGACCCGCTCGTCGATGCTCGACGTCCTCGGCAGCGAGTACGTCAAGCTCGCGCGCATCAAGGGGCTGCCCGAGCGGCGCGTGATCTGGCGGCACGCCTTCAAGAACGCTGCGCTCCCGGTCGTGACATTTGCCGCCCTCCTGTTCGTCGCGCTGCTGAACGGCTCGATCATCGTGGAAACGGTCTTCGGCTGGCCGGGGCTCGGACTGCTCGTGATCGAGGCGGTCGACTCGCGGGACTATCCGATCGTTCAGACGGTCGTCCTGTTTCTTTCTGCCATGTACATCGGCGTCAACCTCCTGGTCGACGTTCTCTACGCGTACCTGAATCCCAAGATCCGGTACTCGCCGTGAGCAGCCGTTCCGCGGTCTCCGTCGAGCCCGCCGTCCTTGCCCGGCGCGCCCGCGACCGGCGCTGGCCGCCGGCGGTTCCGCTGGCGGTCGTCATGGCGCTCGTGCTGTGCGCCCTGCTGGCGCCCGTGCTGGCGCCGCACTCGCCGGTCGAAGGCTCGCTCGGCGAGCGGCTGGCGCCGCCACTCGGCCTGGAGGGCTCGAAGCCCGGCCACCTGCTCGGCACCGACCGGCACGGCCGAGACACGCTGAGCCGCCTCCTCTACGGCGCGCGGATCTCGCTGGCGGTGTCGGTCGTCGGGATCACACTCACGGGGGCGGGCGGCGGCATCATCGGCCTGCTGGCCGGCTTCTTCGGCGGCTGGGTCGACACGCTGCTCATGCGTTTGGCCGACATCTCGCTGTCGCTCCCGGGCATCCTGATCGCGGTGCTGCTCTCGGTGGTCTTCGAGCCATCATTCACGAATGTGATCATCGTCGTCGTGTTTCTCTTGTGGCCGAGCTATGCGCGGCTCACTCGCGGCGAGACGCTCGGCCTCAAGCAGCAGGAGTTCGTGGCCCTCGCGCGCATTGCCGGTTGCTCGAGTACCCGGATCATGTTCCGCCACATCGTGCCGAATCTGACGCCCTCGATCCTGGTGCTGGCCACGCTGCACGTCGGCTACGTCATTGTGCTCGAGGCGGCGCTCTCGTTCCTCGGCGTCGGGATCCCACCGCCGACGCCGTCGTGGGGGGTGATGGTGGCCGATGGCCGGGGGTTGATCGAGCAAGCGTGGTGGGTCTCGATCCTCCCGGGCATCGCGATCCTGGTGACGGTCCTGTCGCTGAACATCCTCGGCGACTGGGTACGGGACCGGCTCGACCCGAAGCTGCGTCAGGTGTGAGCGGGGTGCAAACCGAGGGTTCTTCAACGGAGAGGAGGCCGGACATGGCCGAGTA
The DNA here is from genome assembly GCA_003221655.1 of Candidatus Rokuibacteriota bacterium. GTDB lineage: Bacteria > Methylomirabilota > Methylomirabilia > Rokubacteriales > CSP1-6 > AR31. Next base: position 820 of record QHSV01000199.1, on the reverse strand, counting down.
CAAGCTGATCTCCGCGGATTCTCACGTGAGCGAGCCGACCGACCTGTGGGTGGAACGCGTCGAGAAGAAGTATCGCGAGCGGGCACCGCGTCTGGCGGTGAATCCCAATGGCCGGGAGGGCGCCTACTTCCTCTATGAAGGGTACGCGCCCCACCCCATCGGGATCGGTCTGGCCGCCGGCAAGAGCCCGAAGGAGCTCGCCGAGTTCCTCACCAAGGGCACCTACGGCGATGCCCGGCCCGGCGGCTGGGACCCAGCAGAGCGTCTGAAAGACAACGAGCTCGACGGAGTGGAAGCCGACGTACTCTACACGACCCTGGGTTTCCGCATCTTCTGGCTGGCGGACGTGGGGCTTCAGCAAGACTGTTTTCGGGTCTACAACGACTGGCTGGCGGCGTATTGCAGCTACGCGCCCAAGCGCATGGCGGGGCTGGCCCTGATCTCGCTGTACGACCCAAAGGCGGGTGCCATGGAGCTCGTCCGCTGCGCGAAGGCAGGTCTCAAGGGGGCGATGATCTGGTGCTCGCCTCCCAATGACCAGCCGTACAGCTCCGAGGTCTACGATCAGTTCTGGGCGACTGCCCAGGAGCTGCGCGTTCCCGTCAGCCTGCACGCGATCACCGGGATGGGACGGGAGAGCCAGTGGGAGTTCAGCGAGCGTTACATGCGGGCCACGGTCCTGGCCCACGAGGTGGAGCGCTCGTTCAGCGTGCTGATCTTCTCCGGCGTCCTCGATCGCTTCCCTGATCTCCAGATCGTCTCCGCCGAGAACAACTGCGGCTGGCTTCCGTATTACCTGCAGCGCATGGACCGGGCGTTC
>QHSV01000198.1 GCA_003221655.1 Candidatus Rokuibacteriota bacterium | reverse complement strand
GACGGCGCCGTGCTCGCCGGGAAATACCTGTCGGCCCTCGCGCTCTACGCGATCATGATCGGGCTCACCGTGCTCTACCCGGGGATGGTGATGTACTTCGCGCGGCTCGAGTGGGGTCCGGTGCTCACGGGCTACCTCGGCCTCTTGCTCATGGGCGCGACGTTCATCGCCGTCGGCGTGTTCGCCTCGTCGCTGACCGAGAATCAGATCGTCGCCTCGATCACCACGTTCGGAGTCCTCCTCATCTTCTGGATCCTCGGCTGGAGCGCGGACTACGCCGGCGGGACGACGGGGAAGGTGCTGCAGTTCCTGTCGATCCTCGAGCACAACGAGAGCTTCGCGAAGGGCGTCCTGGAAACCAAGGACATCCTCTATTACCTCAACTTCACCGTGCTGGCCCTGTTCCTGACGCTCCGCTCTCTCGAGGCGCGGCGGTGGAAGGGATGATCCGGAAGCTGCTCGACTGGGGCGGCTACGCCGGCCTCGCCGTGCTGGTGGTTGCGGCGATCCTGCCGTTCCTGCGACCGGAATGGATGCGGTTCCGGTGGACGCTCGTCGCGGCGGGGGTGCTGCTGGTCCTGGCGTCCTTCCTGACCCGGATCGACGACTTCCGCGGCCTCGTCGGCCGCCGCACGATGCGTTACGGCGTCAACACGGCGGTGGCGGTGGCGCTCGTGCTGGGGGCGACGGTCGTCGTACAGGCGCTCTCGTTCCGGCATAGCGCACGCCTGGACCTCACCGAGAACAAGCGGTTCAGCCTCTCGCCCCAGACCGTGCAACTGCTCGGCAGCCTCAAGACCGAGGTGAACGCGGTCGCCTTCTACCGCAGCGACCAGCCCGGCAAACGCGTGGCCGAGGACCTGCTCAAGCAGTACGCGCGCTACTCGAACGGGAAGCTCACGTGGAAGAGCGTGGACCCCGACCGAGAGCCCGGCCTCGCGCGCCGCTACGGCGTCGAGTCGTACGGGACGATCGTGCTCGAGACGAAGGCGAAGTCGGAAAAGGTGCTCGACGCCGAAGAAGAAAAGCTGACGAACGGACTCGTGAAGGTCACCCGTGAGGGCAAGCGTATTGTCTACGTGGTCCAGGGGCACGGCGAGCCCGAGCTCGGGAACACCGACCGTCCGGGGTTCAGTGAGGCGAAGTCCGCGATGGAGAAGGCCAACTACGACGTCAAGCCCCTGGTCCTCGCGCGCGCGGGCAAGGTGCCGGACGACTCCGTGGTCGTTATCCTCGCCGGGCCGCGCAACGACCTGTTTCCGCCGGAACTCGAGGCCATCGATGCGTACCTGGGCCGCGGCGGCAAAGTCTTGGCCATGGCGAACCCGTTCCAGAACGAGGGGCTCAAGAAGTACCTGGTGAAGTACGGGTTCCAGCTCGACGACGACCTCGTCATAGAACAGAACCCGATCGGACGTCTCTTCGGCATCGGACCCGAGGTGCCGATCGTCCAGCAGTACGAGTCCCATCCGATCACGCGTGACATGAGCGGGATCAGCACCCTCTTCCCGCTCACGCGGTCGATCACGGCGCTCAAGACCGCGCCCAAGGGCGTCAACGTCCAGGGGCTCGCGCGCACCAGTGCAGAGAGCTGGGGGGAGACCAACCGCGCGGATCTCCAGCGCGGCGTGGCCCAGCCCGATGCGCAAGATCTGAAGGGTCCGCTCACCGTTGCGGCGGTCGCGACGATCGACAAAGCCCGCATGGTCGTGTACGGCACGTCCAACATTGCCGCGAACCAGTTCCTCAACATCCAGGGCAACCGCGACTTCTTCCTCAACACCGTGAGCTGGCTGGCCGAGGAGGAAGACCAGATCTCGATCCGCCCCAAGGACGTGAAGCAGACCCCGGTCTTCATGAGCTCGAACCAGGCGCAGGCCGTCTTCCTCCTGCCGGTCGTGGTCCTGCCGGCGCTCGTGCTCGTCGGCGGAATCGTCGCCGTCGTTCGCCGGCGCGCGGCGAACTAGCCAGCCGGCTATGCGCTGGCAGACGACCGCGGTCCTGGCCGCGATCCTGATCGCGCTCGGCGCCTTCTACTACGTCTACGAAGTCCGGCTGGGTCCGGAACGGGAGAAGACGGAGGGCCGCAAGGGTCGAGTGTTCACGGCCGAGCCGGCCGACGTCACGGAGGTCGAGCTCAAGCGGCCCGATTCCGTCGTCAAGCTCAAGCGTGAGGGCGACGGCTGGCAGATCCTCGAGCCGGTGAAGGCGCGCGGCGACCGCGGGCCCATCGACGAGACGGTGACCTCGGTCGTCACCGCTCGGATGGACCGCGAGATCGAGTCGGCCCCGGCCGCGCTCGGCGATTTCGGTCTCGACAAGCCGGCGGCCGAGGTCACGCTTCGCCTCAAGGACGGCAAGCCGCTCGGCCTGGTCCTCGGGGCCAAGAACCCCACCGGGGTGTGGGTGTACGCGCGCGAGGTTGGCAAGCCCGCAGTTTTCGTGGTCGGGGATTCCGTCTTGAGAGACACAACCCGGCCGCTCGCCGACTTCCGTGACAAGGCCGTGCTGGCGTTCGACCAGAAGGACGTGACGGCGCTCGAGATCATCACGCGCGACGACACGATCGCCGTCGAGCAGGCCGACGGCCGCTGGAAGCTGACCCGCCCGCGCGCGCTGCCGGCGGACGGCGATATGCTGCGCGACTTCCTCGAGAAGCTCCGCGCCGCGAGAGTGAAAGAGTTCGTGGCCGAGGCGCCGCGCTCGCTGGAACCGTTCGGGCTCGACCGGCCCGTCAAGGTGTCGATCCACACGGGCCGGGACAAGGACCGGGCGACGAAGACGCTGCTCTTCGGGCGCGGAGACCCGGCCAAGAAGGGCGTCTACGCGATGCGGGCCGGTGAGTCGGCGGTGGTGGTGATCCCGGACGAGACGTGGGCGGCCGTACCGAAGAACGTTGCGGTGCTCCGCGACAAGACGGTCGTCGAGGTCGAGCGCGACAAGGTGACGCGGCTCGAGATCGAGAGCCCGAAGGGCGCGGTCACGCTCGCGCAGGAGAACGGGCGCTGGAAGATCACCGCGCCCGAGGCGCTGCCGGCCGACCAGGTCGAGGCGGGCGCCGTGCTGTTCAAGCTGCGCGAGCTCCGCGCGCAGGCCTTTCTCAGCGAGGACGCCGCCGGCGTCCCGCGCTATCTCGCGAAGCCCACGGTGCGCGTGACCATCGGCGAGCAGGGAGCGCCGGCCCCCCGGACGCTCCTCCTGGCGCCCTCGCCGGAGCGCCGGGGCGGCGCACCGACCGCGTACGCGGGGCTGGCGGGCCGGGGTCCGGTGGTGCTTGTCGACGGCAAGGTGCTCGAGGAACTCGGCCGGTCCGTCGACGACCTGCGCGACCGCGCTCTGCTGCCCGGGCTCGAGCCGAAGGACATCAAGCGCATGCGGGTGCGCGCCGGCGGTCAGACCGTCGTGGTCGAGCGCAGCGGCGACGTCGACTGGAAGCTGGTCGAGGGCGGGCGGGGCTCGGCAAAAGTGGCCACGGTGGACAACCTGCTCTACGCGCTCCGCGCGCTGAAGTGGAAATCGATCGCCACGCCCACCGGCGACGAGCCCACTCGGTACGGCCTCGACGCGCCAACGCTCGAGGTGACGCTGCTGAAGGCGGACGGCGCCGAGCTCGCCGCACTGCTGGTCGGCAAGCGCGACGGCGAGCGCGCCTGGGTCAAGCTGAAGGCGGCGCCGGCGATCTATGCGGTCGACGCGAAGCAGCTCGGCGAGCCACCGAAAGTACCCGACGACTTCAAAAGCTGATCGCGATCATCGTTCGGACCGCGCTCGGATGCGCTCGCGCACCCGCTCGATGAGCGGCTGCACGTGCGATGGGAAGAACGCGGCCCCGAAGCGGGCGTCCGACATGGCGCCGTGGCTGTCGCGCCCGCAGCGGGAGCAGACCTCGAGCACCCGCCCTCGGGCGAGGCGCTCGAGCTTGAGATCGGGCGCCTGCGGCCCTCGGGTCTCGAAGCCCTCCCAGTCGGCGAGGTCGTAGTAGGAATCGCCCTCGTAGAGGAAGATGACACCCGGGAACCGGACGCGCTCGGCAAGCTGAGCGATCTCGGACTCGCGCGCCCGCTTGACCGAGCTCGAGTGGGGGAGCTGGCCGTGGCAAGTGGGCGCGAAGGCAAGGACGCCTCCGATACCCGGATAGACGAACGCGGCCGCCTGCAGGGATCCCCACCCGCCGCAGCTCTGGCCCACTAGGATGATGTTCTCCAGCGGCACCCCGTCGCGCCGGCGGAAGAGCTCGACCGCGGACTCGATGTAGTCGCTGTGATGGGTGCGCTCGAGACGAGAGGCATTCCGCACCTGCGAGAAGAGGACGACGTCGGGATTCCGATCGACCGCGAGCTGGAGAATCGGCGGCACGCCGGGCTTGTAGGTGCCCGCCGTGTCCCGCGAGAAGCCGTGGTTGTAGATCAGCACGATCGTACGCGTCGGGTCGGCGCGGTCGGCCAGCGATCGGCCGGCGAATTGTCCCTCGACCGGGAACGTGCATGAGGTCGCGGCCAGGGCGAGCGCGGCAAGGCATGCCGGGCGACCGAGCGAAACGCGCATGCGCAGTGTCATTCTAGCGTGATCGCTGCCCCTGGGGTAGGATGAAGACCGTGCCCGACGACACCATCTACCTCGAGCAGATGGAACTGGGGCCGATGCAGAACTTCGTCTATCTCATCGGCGACCCGCAGGCGCGCGAGTGCGTGGTCGTCGACCCGGCGTGGGAGATCGACACGATCGTCGAGACCGCCCAGGCTCGAGGCATGACGATCACGGGTGCGCTCATCACGCACACCCACCAGGATCACGTGGGCGGCAGCCTCGAGCCCTGGGGTATGCCCGGACGCGTTCCGGGCGTCGAGGACCTGCTGGAGCGCGTGAAGGCGAAGGTCTACGTCCACAAGGCCGAGCGCGAGTTCCTCAAGGGCTTCGGCTCCGACCTCGTGCAGGTGGACAATCACGCGACGCTGACGGTCGGGCGAATGACGTTGACCTTCATGCACACGCCCGGGCATACGCCGGGCTCCCAGTGCTTCTTGATCGACGGCCGACTCGTGTCGGGCGACACGCTCTTCATCGGCTCGTGCGGTCGGACCGACCTGCCGGGCAGCGACCCGGCTGAGATGTACCACTCGCTCACGCAGCGCCTGGGCGCGCTGCCCGATTCCACGATTCTGCTTCCCGGTCACAACTACGGCGGTCCGTCGTCGACGATCGGGGAGGAAAAGCGCGGCAACCCGTTCATGCGTTTCGCGTCCCTCGGCGACTTCTTGCGCGCCATGGGCGGCGGGAGGATCGTGCGCCCGTAGTCCTGGGAACGGCCCTCAGGTCGTCACGCCCTCCGTTGTCTGCCGTCGCTGCTCGTCCGAGGTGCTATCCTCGAAGAAATCATGGCATCGGCGTGAAGAACTGGCTCAAAGTCCGATTCATCGCTGGCTTCTTCGTCACGGTTCCCGTCTTCCTCACGGGGTGGCTACTCTGGATTTTTTGGAGCCGGATCGACGACGTCTTCGCCCCGATGTACCAGAAGATGCTGGGCCGCCCCATCCCGGGGCTCGGGTTCCTGACCGCCGTCGGCATCATCCTGGTCATGGGCGCGATCGCGCGGAACGTGGTCGGCCTTCGCGTGCTCGCCTGGGGCGACAAGCTCCTGCTGAAGGTGCCGATCTACCGGCGGCTCTATCCGTCGGTCAAGATGCTCATCGATTCCTTTTCGCCCGAGCGGCGAAGCGCGTTTGGGGCGGTCGTGCTCGTCGAGCACCCGCGCCAGGGCGAGTACGCCTTCGCGTTCGTCACGAGCCACGTCCTCGTGGACACTCCGCACGGTAAGCGCGAGATGGTGACCCTCTTCATCCCGACGAACAACCTTTATCTCGGCGACGTGGTGCTCGTCCCGCGCGATGAGGTGCTCCAAACCGGGCTGGCCGTCGAGGAAGGCGTGCGCATCATCCTCTCGGCCGGCAACGCGACGCCTCGCCAGCTTCCGCGAAGCTAAAGGGCCGCGCGCTCCCGGGGGAGCCGCTTCGCCCATTCCGCGACCGCGTGGCCGAGCGGGAAGAGCTTGCCGAAGAAGAAATGATCTGCGCCCTCGATGGCGATCGCGGTGACCCACGGGAACCGTGCGGTGAACCGCGCAACATCACCGGCCGGGCAGTAGGGATCCGCAGTGCCCCCGACCATCAGCGTCGTCGTGCGCGTTCCCTCGAGGCAGCCGAAGTCGTACATCGCGAGCGGCGGCGCGATCAACGCCAGACCGGCCATTCGTGCGTCGCGACAGCCGACGAGCGCGGCGATCCACGCCCCGAACGAGTATCCCGCGATCGCGACCGGTGCTCCGCTCACCGCCTTCGCGAGGGTATCGAGTGCCGCCGTCGCGTCCTCCTGCTCGCCGGCGCCGCCACCGTGGGTGCCGCTTGAGCCGCCCACCCCGCGAAAGTTGAAGCGCAGAGTGGCCAGACCCAGCCCCGCGCACACCTCCTGGACGCGCACGACGACGGGGTTATGCATGTCGCCGCCATAGAGTGGATGGGGAT
>QHSV01000197.1 GCA_003221655.1 Candidatus Rokuibacteriota bacterium | reverse complement strand
GACCGGGGTGGTGGTGGCGGCGTCGCTGGACTTCCGCATGCCGCCGGTGGCGTCGTATCCCGGGTCGATGGCCGACATCACCTACGGGATCCGCTGGGCCAAGACCCGGGCCGCCCGGTGGCACAGCCGGCCGGACAGGGTGGGCACCATGGGGAGCTCGAGCGGCGGCCATCAGGCCATGCTGAGCGTGATGCGGCCGAAGGACGCGCGCTACTCGGCCCGTGCGCTGCGTCGTCATGTGCTGGCCCGTCATCGATCCGCTGGGTCGCTATCAGCATGCCAAGCAGCTGAAGGAAGCCGGCGACGCCGCGCGTCCCGGCCCGCAGCTCGACCGCTTCGTCACGCGGTACCGGCAGGCGGGCGGCCAGGTCGAGGTGGAGCTGCTCGAGGGCGAGTCGGAAGGATTCATGACCAGGAATCCGAATTCACCGACGGCCAAGCACGCGATCGAAAAGATCATCGAGTTCGTTCGCAAGCCGTCTTGACCACCCGCGAGCATCGCGGCTAAGCTCGGTCCGCTCAGCCGCGATATCAGGACGGAAAGGACACCTACATGGCTCGATTCGTGACAGTGGCGAAAGCAGACAGCATCCAGCCCGGGCAGATGGTCAAGGTCGAGATCGACAACCTGCCGGTGGCGGTGGCGAACGTCGGTGGCACGTTCCACGCATTCGACGACACGTGCACGCACGAGGACTGCTCGCTGGCCGAGGGCGAGCTCGCACGCACGACGGTGACCTGCCCCTGTCACTTCGCCGAGTTCGACATTCGCACTGGCGCCGTGCTCGCTCCGCCGGCCACCGTGCCGCTCAAGGTCTATCCGGTTCGCGTCGAGGGTAACGACCTGCAAGTGGAGGTCTGATGCCTCGGACCATCGCGATCGTCGGCGCCAGCCTCACCGGCGCCTCGGCGGCGGCGACGCTGCGCGAGGACGGCTTCGACGGGCGGGTCGTGCTTCTGGGCGCGGAGCCCCAGCTGCCGTACGATCGCCCGCCGCTCTCCAAGGCGTATCTGCGCGGCGGGATGCCGTTCGAGAAGACACTGCTGCGCCAGCCGGAGTTCTACCGCGAGCGCAGCATCGAGACGCGGCTCGGGACCATGGTCGTCGGCGTCGATCCGGAGAAGCGAACGCTGGAGCTCCAGGGCGGTGAGCGGCTCGAATTCGACAGCGTCCTCATCGCCACCGGCGGGCGAAACCGTCGCTTTCCGATTCCCGGTCTCGACTTGCCGGGCGTCTACGACCTGCGCACGGTGGCCGACGCTGACCGCATCCGCGACGCGATCGCGCGCGGGGGCCGTGCCGTCGTGGTCGGCATGGGCTTCATCGGCGCCGAAGTAGCGGCGTCGATGCGGCAGTGCGGTCTCGAGGTCACCGCGATCGAGCCCTTCAAGACGCCACTCTACCGGGCGCTCGGCGAGGAGATCGGTCGGGTGGTCGAGGGGTTCCACCGTGATCACGGGGTCGATCTTATCCTGGGCGATGCCGTATCGGCGTTCGAGGGGGCCGGCCGCGTCGAGCGCGTCGTGACCCGGGGCGGGCGTCACGTCGAGTGCGATCTGGCGGTCTTCGGACTCGGCATCGAGCCCGTCACCGAGCTGGTCGCCGGGACCAGCGTACGGACCGACAACGGTATCGTGGTCGACGAGTACTGCCGCACGAACGTGCCGGGCATCTTCGCGGCGGGCGACGTCGCCAATCACTATCACCCGGTGTGCGCGCGCCAGATGCGCGTCGAGCACTGGCAGAACGGCGTGAAGCAAGGCGCCGCCGCCGCACGCAGCATGCTCGGCCGGGCTCAGCCCTACGACGAGGTCCACTGGTTCTGGTCCGATCAGTACGACGCGAACATCCAGTACGCTGGATTCCATGCGGCCTGGGACGCGGTCGTCGTGCGCGGTAGCCTCCCGACGCGGAAGTTCATGGCGTTCTACATGGCCGAAGGGCGTGTCGAGTCCGTTGTCGCGATCAATCAAGGGCGGGATCTGCGGCGGGCGCTCCCGATCATCAAGGCGCGCGTGGCGGTCGATCCGGCGCGCCTCGAAGATCCGAACGTCGATCTCAGAACGCTCGCCCCGGCGGAGAAACCCGGATGATCAAGCGCTTCTCGACCCTCTACATCGGACACATCGAGCTGGAGAACTGCGGGCACTCCGGGACTCCCGCCGACGACCGCCGCTACTCGAACGAGCGGGTGATCGAGGCGTTCGACACGACGCTCGAGCTGGCCCAGACGATGGACGAGCTGGGGTACGAGGCCCTGTGGCTGGCCGAGCACCATTTCCAGCACGAGGGCTACGAGTGCATCCCGAACATCCCGCTGCTGGCCGTTCACATCGCCAACCACACGAAGCGGCTCAAGATCGGCTGCGGGTTCAACATCATCCCGACCTGGCATCCGATCCGGCTGGCCGAGGACTACGCGACTGCGGACATCCTGACGGGCGGCCGCTTGATCTTCGGTGTGGGGCGCGGCTATCACACGCGCGAGGTGGAGAGCTTCGGCAACCCCATGCTCGACGCCGAGGCGAACCGCGCGCTCTTCGAGGAGCAGCTCGAGATCATCCTGAAGGCGTTCAACCAGGGGTCCTTCTCCCATCACGGGAAGTACTACACGATTCCCCCTGCGGTGCCGTACCGCGGCTACACGATGAAAGAGATCACGCTGGTGCCGCGGCCGGTGCGCCTGCCCGTGGAGATCTGGCAGCCGATTGTGAGCGGCAGCGCCCGGGGACTCGACTTCATGGTGAGGCACGGCATCAAGGGCGTCGTCTCCGCCACGGCCGAGCAGTTCGTCGATCGCTGGTTCCGCGACTACCAGGCGGTGGCACGGCGCCACAGCCGTGAGCTCCAGCTCGGCGAGGAGCTCATCCTCGGATTTCGCATGAGCATCGACGACACTCAGGAGCTCGCCATCAAGAAGGCGCGGCCGTACTTCGAGGAGCACGCCAAGTTCATGGGACCGCTCGGGATGCTGCGCTATAGCGAAGAGCATGTGAAGGCGGTGGCGGCTCGCCAACCCCAGTCGCCCACTGCCGCCACGATCGAAAACGGAGTGCAGAACCGCACCTGGCTCTGCGGCCCCGCGGAGGAGTTCATCACCTATCTGAAGGGCGTGGAGCAGCGGTATCCCGGGCTCGAGCATGTCATGGTCTCGTGCCCGCTGGGCACGCCGAGGAAGATCATGAAGGAGAATCTCGCGCGCTTCGCCCGAGAGGTGATGCCAGCGTTCAGGTAGCGGGGCCCCTTGATTGACTGGATCGCCCCGGCGAGCTATGGTCCGCGCATCGGCCTGACCGGGTCGCCCCCTGGGCGTGGGAGCAACGATGCACTTCCGCCCCGCTGCCTGCTGGTTCCCTCGCATGGTTCCCTCGGCCCCGCACCCACGTCCTTGGGACCCGTACCAACGGAGGGAAGGATCATGAAGCGGTACTTCGTGGTCGCCGCAGTCGGCCTGCTGAGCGCTCTGCTCGCTGGAGCTCCCGTCGGCGAAGTCGCCGCCCAGCCAAGACCCTCGTCCCCGCCAAAGGCGGAGGCGTCTCAGGTAAAGCCAGAGGGTGAGATGCGCTGGGCGATCTACGTGACGCTGGCCCCCCAGTGGCTCGATCCGGCCGAGGTGTTGGGCCAGATCACGCCGTTCTGGGTGCTCTACGCGATGCACGACGCGCTCGTGAAACCGATGCCCGGCAACCTCATGACGCCGAGCCTGGCGGAATCGTGGACGGTGAGCCCTGATCAGCGCGCTTACGAGTTCAAGCTGCGCGAGGGCCTGAAGTTCCACAACGGCGACCCCTTCACCGCCGAGGACGTGAAGTTCAGTTTCCATCGCACCAAGGGCACCAAAATCCTTAAGGACAAGGTGCGCGAGATCACGGTGGTCGATCCCTACCGGGTGCGGTTCCAGCTCCACGAGCCCTTCCCCGATTTCATGGCTTTCTATGGAACCCTGACGACCGGTGCCGGCTGGGTCGTGCCCAAGAAGTACGTCGAGAAGGTCGGCGACGAGGGCTTCAAGAAACACCCGATCGGGCTCGGGCCGTATCGTTTTGTGAGCCACACCCTGGGCGTCGAGCTCGTGATGGAGGCCTTCGAGGGCTACTGGCGCAAGATGCCCTCGGTCAAGCGGCTCGTCTTCAAGGTCGTCCCGGATCCCACCACGCGGGCAGCCATGCTGAAGCGGGGAGAAGTCGATGTCGCCTATATGCTCGACGCCCCACAAGCCCTGGAGCTCCAAAAGGATCCCTCGCTGAGGCTCGCATTTTCCGGGGGAATCGGGATCGCCGCGCTGGATTTCCTCGACATGTGGGACCCCAAGTCGCCCTGGGCCGACAAGCGGGTGCGCCTGGCCGCCAACTTTCTTTGCGCGGGGCGAAGCGGTCATGAATTATCTCGGGGCCCTGGGCATCAAGCTCCGGATGCGGCCCATGGAGCGCGCCGCCTTCTTCGCGGCCTGGGGAGCGAAGAAGCTGAAGGGCGTGTGCGTCTGCGGGAGCGGACTCTACGGCAACGCCGCCACGCGGATGTCGGAGATCGTGCCGAGCGACGGGACCTACGCGTACGGCGGCTATCCCGACATCGACGCGCTCTACAAGCAGCAGGCCCTGGAGACCGACCGCAAGAAACGCGAGGCCATGCTGCACCAGATCCAGCAGACCCTCCACGAGCGCGTGAGATTCGGGCCCATCTTCGAATTCAACTGGCCGAGCGCGATCGGGCCGCGCGTGGAGGAGCCCGCGCTGATGCTGATCAACCCGTATCCGTGGTCGGCGCCTCTCGAGGAGGTGCGGCTGAAGAAGAAGTGAGAGGGGCTGCGATGAAACTTGGGCGAGGCTACTCGGACCTCGGTGGGACCTGCACCCAAGCTTCTGGGCAGGTCGGCGTGGTCGGATAGTAGGCTCCGGCGCTGGGACAGTAGTACCAGTAGGCCTGCGGCGCCGGGGCCGGAGCGGGCGCCACCTGGGCGTAGGCCGGCGGCTCCTGCACGATGACCGGTGGCGGTGCGTACACGTAATACGGAGCCGGGTAGTACCACGGGTATGGATACGGCGGGCCCCACCAGAACGCCGGCCCGACAGAGATGAAGACTCGGCCGTGACCCCCGCCGCCCCGCCAGGCGTCGCTCGGTGCGGGGCCAACGACAAGAAGCGCCATCGCCAGAAGCCATAACGACACTACTTTTCGCATGCCCCTACTATATCAAGGGATCAAGGGCGGATGTCCGGGGTGCGGGAGAAGCTGTTGTCCGTAGCTCGCTGCTCGGCCGGCTCGCCGGAGGACGGCCCTGCTACCGTGCCGGCCCTGGAGGGGGCGGCCCCGGCGGCGGCGACGGGATTCGTGACGGAGCGTTCGCGGTAGCTGGACACCGGTAGACCTCGGCGTGAATTATCGACATGTCCTCGATTTCGAACGAGAGGACCGCCGCATTCCCGCCTGCTTTCACGATCTTTCGCCGCAGATCCTTGATGGAATCATCACTCACCGCACCGACCCGAGCGCATCCCGCGATCAGGCCCGGCTCGGTGGTGAGACGCAGGTGAGCCATCGAGCTCCTTTCGGGGTCCTGCGCCCAGGCGCTGGAGACCGAAACGAGCAGCACGGCCAGACACGTCGCTCTTGCAATCAGAACGTCCTGCATCGGCGAAAGCCTGTGAGACGGTAGGATACCAGGTTTCGAGGGCTACTTCGAACCGGGGGGGATCTGGACCCAGCCGGCCGAACGCAACGTCCAATCGCGATCGGCGGAGCGGCGGTCCTCGTGGCGACGCTCGATCAGGGGCGCGCGCGTCTGTTGACGCCGCTCGGCTCGGCGGCGATCAAAGATGACGCGCACGCCGCGGTCACCATCGAACGCGTAAGCCAGGGAATTGTAGCGCTCGGGAAGGTCCCGGGACACGATGAACAGGGCGCGGCGGCTCGGAGCCGGGGTCGAGCGGTGCGCGGGCCGCGACGGGATCAGGAGCGCCATCGCCCCAAGCATAGACCCGGACCGTCGAAGATCCCAAGGTTTGCCGTCGCCGTCAGGCTGGTCCAGCGACCCTCTTCAGGAGGTCGAGTTCATCGAGGACACGCCCGAGCCCCAGGACCACGCACGACATCGGGTCCGGAGCGATCTTCACGGGAAGCCGCATTTCCTGTCCAAGCAGCCGGTCCAGTCCCCGCAGGAGGCTACCGCCGCCGGTAATGACGATGCCCGTGTCGACGATGTCCGCAGCCAACTCGGGCGGGGTCCGCTCGAGGCAGGTACGAACCGTCTCGACGATTGTCGTCACGGGCTCGCGAAGCGCCTCGCGAATTTCGTCCTCGGTGAGGACGATCGTCTTCGGGATGCCGTCGGCGAGGTCCCGTCCCTTCACTTCCACCGTTCGTGGTTCATGCTCTCCGGGGCAGGCCGAACCGAGCGTGATCTTGATCTCCTCCCCCTGACGCTCACGATCGCCGCCGCGACAGGTCCCTCGACGAGATACACGTCGTTCGCCCCGGCATGCTTTGCGGAATCGCGGACCGCCCGCCGTTCGACCTGCGTGATTCCCGAGGGAACGCCGATCACCACCCGCGGCTTGAGGATCGTGCGAAGCCATCGCTGCGTCCGCGAAATGAAGTGGGCCAGCATCCGTTCGGTGATCTCGAAGTCCGCGATCACCCCGTCTTTCAACGGCTGAATGACGCGGATGTTGCCGGGCGTGCGCCCGAGCATCGCCTTCGCTTCCCTCCCGACGGCGATGACCGAGTGGTCACTCTCGTGAATCGCCACGATCGAGGGCTCATTGAGGACGATGCCCTCGCCTCGCACGAACACGAGCGTGTTCGCCGTGCCCAGGTCGATCGCGAGGTCCCTCGAGAATGTGCGCAACAACGTTCCGCCCCTCTAGGTGGTGTTCACGAGCGCACGATCACAGAATCGCCTCCCCAGCGTAGTGGACCGCGCGGGCAACCGGAAGAAATTTCTTCGGGCGGTCGTGGGTTAGGAACATCTGTCTCGCTCCCTGGGAGCATCGCCATCGAGACGGTCGAGGATCAGTCGGCCGGTGTTCAGCTGGCGGTGGTGCGCACCACGTCCAGGAACTGGTCGCCGGTGAACGGCTTGTAGAGGAGCGCCGCCCCGGCGTTGCGGAGCGCCGTGTCCGCTTCCTCGCCGATGGGACCGGCCGTGACGAAGATGAATCGATGACCGACGGCGGTGCCGCGGGCCTCGACCTGGCGCAAGAGCTCGAGCCAGTCGACACCGTCGAGGTTGAAGTCGGCGACCACGAGGTCGATGCCGTCGCGGAGCTGCTGGCGAGCCTCATCGGCGCTGGCCACGGTGAGCGCCGTGCAGCCCGTGGGCTCGAGGTGCTCGAGCAGGATCTTCTGCACCGCTTGATCGCGCTCCACGATGAGGATTCGCATCCCGTCGAGACGAAGAGCCTGACCGCCGGCCTCGGAGAGCGCGCCGTTGGCGGCGGTGCCCACGGGCAGGTCGATCGTGAACGTGGCGCCGTGGCCCGGCCGACTGTCCGCCGTGATCTGGCCCCCGTGTTCGCGGATGATCCCGTAGGAGATGCTAAGTCCGAGCCCGGTGCCGGCGGAGCCCTTGGTGGTGACGAACGGGTCGAAGATCTTCGGTAGGACCTCCGACGGGATTCCCGGGCCCGTGTCCTCCACCAAGATCCGGACCCGGTCCGCGCCGAGCGCCCGGGTGGTCAGCTTCAGCCGGCGCTCCGCCTCCGGCAGCTCGGCCATCGCCTGTTTGGCGTTTGTCACGAGGTTGACAAGGACCTGCTGGAGCTGGTGACCGTCGGCCCACACCGGAGGCAGGTCGGCCGCCATGTCCCGGTCCACCTTCACGCTCTCGATCCGGAGGTCGGCGGCGGTGAGGGCCAGCGCCTTCTCGATGAGATCGTCGAGCATCACGTGGCGCCGCTCGAGCGGCATCTGGCGGCCGAATGTCAGGAGGCCCCGCACAATGTGGCGGGCCGCATCGGTCGCCTCGCGGATCATCTGAGCGTACTCCTTGACGCCATCGGGCGCCTGCTGTTCCAGGATTTCGCTCGCGCCGACGAGCACGGTGAGCGGGTTGTTGAGCTCGTGGGCAACGCCGGCAACGAGCTCACCGAGCGCGGAGAGCTTCGCGGCCTGGATCATCTGCTGCTGGGCGAGCGTCAGGCGGAGTTTCTGGTCCTCAACGACCTCCTGGAGCCGTTGCGCCGCCTGCTGCGCCTCCTCGAAGAGGCGCGCGTTATCGACGGCGTACGCGGTATAGGTGGCCAGCGCGTTGAGGAACTGCAGATCGGTCTGACTGAAGACGCCGGTGCTGCCGGGCGCGACTTCCTTCTTGGCGAGGTTGACCACCCCGACGATACGCTCCCCGACGCGGAGCGGCATGCAGATGAAGGAGCCACCTCCGTAGCGCGGGTCGCTCGCCTGGCCGAAGCGTGGATCCTTCTCGATGTCCTCGACCACCACCGCCTCGCCCATCTCGACGACCTTTCCGGCGATGCCCTCACCGACTTTCACCTCCACCGGCCCGCGGCCGGCCTCCTGGAGCCCGCGCCCAACCGCGACGCGCAGGGTCCGGCGCTCGCGGTCGAGGAGCATGATCGACCCGATGCCCGCGCTCACCGCGCGCATGGTGCGCTCGAGGACGTGGGAGAGGAGGTCCTCGATACGCGGGATGCGGGCGGCCATCTCGACCATGTCGTTGAGGGCGCCGAGCTTGAACACGAGGTCCTCGAGACGCTCTGTCGAGGCGCGCAGCTCGACGAGCATGCGCCCGAACGCTTGCGCGATCTCGCCGATCTCATTCACCTGGCCGAGTCCCGGCACCGCGCCGGTCGCGCTCCGGGCCGCCGGCGTGGACGTGGCCGCCCTGGGCGGCGCAATCGCGGCCTGCCCGAGGGCGCGGCCGAGGTCAGCGACTCGTCCCGTGAGCCGCCGGAAGAGGACGTAGCCGAGGAGGGCGATGGCGAGGGCGAGGAAAATGCCGAGCTGGACCTCTGTCGACTCCAGCAGGCCGAACCGCCACATGAAGTACATGAAGATCAGCAGTGGCAGGATGGCGGTCAGCGAGAAGATCGTGCTTGCCGCCTCACGGAGCCTCACCGGACGGTCACCTGCTTTCGATCCACAGAAGATGAACCCACGCTGAGTTGCCTCGCTTTCTCCTAGTGTGACCGGCGCTGTCGGATAGTCAAAGCAGAAAAGGCTCGTGACGAGCTTCGGGCAAGTTCCAGAAGGTCCTGAAAGATAAGGTGCGCCAGAGAAGGCCTGTAAGCCGGGTTCTGTGACCCCGAGCGGGTTTCCTCCGCCGGGGCGACGATCATTTCTCTAGGGCGCCGGTTACCCGGCGTCTCCAGCGGCCGAACCCGGGAGCGGCGCGGGCCACGCCATTGCTCCCCTATTTGGCCTTGCTCCGGGTGGGGTTTACCTAGCCGGCGCGGTCACCCGCGCCGCTGGTGAGCTCTTACCTCACCGTTTCACCCTTACCGTTCAGAGAACGGCGGTCTGCTTTCTGTGGCACTGGTCCGTGGGGTTGCCCCCCCTGGGCGTTATCCAGCACCCTGCCCTGCGGAGCCCGGACTTTCCTCCCGCCGCGTTGCCGCGACCGGCGACCGTCCAGCCTTCTCTGGCGCAAGTGACAGTATAGCCGACCACGCGCTCAGGGCTCACGGGCTCTCAGCAGGGCATCGGCAAGGCCCACCAGCCTCCACGCATCCAGCGCGCCAGGGCCCACGAGGTCCAGCAGCGAGAGCGATCCGGTGTGATGGAAAGTGTTCAGAATGACGGCGTGCGCACCGGCAGCCCTGGCGAGCCGCAGGCTCTCCGTGTAGGGGATGGAGATGTCCGCGCGGCCGTGGGCGATCAGGGCACGCCCGCGCAGGTGTGACATCACGGGGAGCGGCGAGAGCCGGTCGAGCGCCGCGTGGATGCTCGGAGACACGCGTGCCAGGAGGGGGCTCACCGCGTCCGCGCGACGGTTGTGGACGAGGGCCAGCACCGCCTGTCCGTCCTCGCCGAGCGCCGACTCCAGACGACCCGTGTCCTCGGACGGGTCGGCGAGCTTGGCGCGCGCGATGGCGCCGAGCCGACCGTGATCGCGTTCGTGCCCCACGAATCCGGCGAGGAGCTGGAGCAGCTTCCAGCGGTTGTACTGCTCGGCTCCCTCGCTCGTCGTGATGAATGCGATCACCGAGCGGAGATCGGCGTAGCCGCCGAAGCTGCCGGCGAGCCTGATGCCGGGACGCTCCGGCGCCGCGAGGAGCGCCGGGCCCGCACCGAAGCTGAAGCCGGCGATCGCGACGGGGCTGGCGAGGCTGGCGGCGTGATCCAGCGCCGCGCCGATGGCGGCAATCTCCGTGCCATCGAGCGTGAACGCCGCGAGCGTGTCGAATTGCGGGACGAGGACGAGCTGGCCGTGCCGCGCGAGGAGTCGGCCGAGTCGGGTCAGATCAGGCTGGCGGCGACCCGCCGGCGAGAGGCCGTGCACGAGAAGGATCACGCCCCGCGGGCGCGCCGGCCGATGCGCCGGCCGATAGAGGTCGGCGGCGAGCATCCGGCCCGCGAACGGGATCGGCACCTCCTCGCGCGTGACTTCCGTGCCCGGCAGCCAGTTCTCGGTGGCGGGGAGGGCGAGCGCGAGCGAAAGCGAGAGTGCTCCGCCGTAGCCGAGCCAGAGGAGGCCGGCCGCCGACGCCCCAAGCGCGGCGGCGCCAAGCAGCGCTCGGAGCGCAATCGCGCGCGTGCGGACACCTGGACGGCGAGTGTCTCGAGTCGGCGACATTCTCAGGGCGATAATACGGCCGTCTCATCACGCGCGAGACGGCCCTTGAGCACGCTTCGAACGTTGAGACGACGGGCAACTCGGCGGCGCAGTCCACAGCAGGCGTTCCGCGGCCGCGCCGCCGCTGAGCGACGCGGAGCGGTCAGCCGGCGATCGCACCGCGCGCGAGCGCGTCCACCCGGTTGTTCAGCGCGTCGTCGGCGTGGCCGGCCACCTTGTGCCAGATGACGTCGTGGCGGCGGGTCTGGGCGATGAGCCGCTCCCAGAGATCGCGGTTGGCGACGGACTGTTTCTGGCTGTTCTTCCAGCCGTTCTGTTCCCAGCGCTCCCACCAGCGGTCGCGGAAGCAGTTGACGATGTACGCGCTGTCGGAGTGGAGGTGCACGCGCCGTCGCCCGGGGATCGCCGCGAGGCCTTCGACGGCAGCGGTCAGCTCCATGCGCTGGTTGGTGGTCTGGGGCTCGGCGCCGGACACGACGCGCTCGTCGGCGCCGTCGATGATGATCGCCGCCCAGCCGCCGGGCCCGGGATTCCTGCTGCAGGCGCCGTCGGTGTAGAGGACGATGTCGCGCGGCGAGCGCGCGGGTGCGGTGCCGGCCGAACGTGCCGTCAGGCGGGTTCCTGCCAGTACAGGTACCGGCCGCAGCTCTCGCAGAGCATCAGCGCCTGTGCCGCCTTCAGCTCCTGGATGGCCTGCGGTCGGATCGCCACACGGCAGCCGCCGCAGATGGCGGTGCTGTTGACGCTGGCGACGGCCACGCCGGCGCGCGCCTTCAAGATCTTCGCGTAGTCGGCCAAAAGCGGGCGGGGGAGCTCGCGCGCGCGCGAGTCGCGGTCGGCGCGGACGGCGGTCAGCTCCGTCTCGACCGCCTCGAGCTTCTTTCGTACGACGGCCTCGTCCTGGCGGGCCTGCTCCTCGCGCGCCTTCAGGCGCGCCTCTCCCTCGCGGATGTCGGCGGCGACGCGCTCCTGGAGCTCCATCAGGCCGAGGATCTCCTCCTCGCCATGCGCCTTCTCCTGCTTGATGGTCTCGATCTCGGAAAGGACCGCCGAGTACTCGGTGTTGTTCTTGACCTCCCACAAACGCGCCTCGGCCTTGGAGCGCTTGGCGGTGACGACGTCGAGGTCCTTCTCCTTGGTCCGGAGCTCCTTCCGAGTCGTGTCGGCTTTCAGCTTGAGCGCGTCCAGCGACTTCTTGGCTTCGGCGAGGGCGGCGTGGATGGCTTCGATCTGCTTGGGAAGGCGGGCGGCTTCGGCTTCGAGCGCGGCGAGCCGCGTATCGAAGCCCTGTAAATCGATCAAGGTCAGCAGCTGAGAATCCAAGCCTTCTCCCATTGTATGCGAAGCGGAGCCCGGACGGGAGTCCCGGATTGTCCACGGAGCGGAGCCACGCGTTGTCCGCGGACCGGACCCGGTTGTCCGCGGACCGGAGCCACGCGCGTCACTCTCAGGCCACCCGCGGTACGAGCCAGCCTCACGGCACCCGCTACAATAGTGGGCCCACCTGGACTCGAACCAAGACCTAACCGGTTATGAGCCGGCTGCTCTGCCATTGAGCTATGGGCCCGCAGGATCAGGATTCCAGGAAGCTCCGGAGCTTCTTGGAGCGCGAGGGGTGCCGGAGCTTGCGCAAGGCCTTGGCCTCGATCTGGCGGATGCGCTCCCGGGTGACCGCAAAGTCCTGCCCGACCTCCTCGAGCGTGTGCTCGCAGCCATCCGAGAGGCCGAAGCGGAGGCGCAGCACCTTCTCCTCGCGGGGCGTGAGCGTGTTGAGGACTTTGTTCGTCTGCTCGCGCAGGGAGAGGCCGATGATCGACTCCACGGGTGACACGACCTGCTTGTCCTCGATGAAGTCGCCGAGGTGGCTGTCTTCTTCTTCGCCAATCGGTGTTTCCAGGGAGATCGGCTCTTGCGCGATCTTCAGAACCTTCCGCACCTTGTCGACCGGCACGTCCATCTTGGCGGCGATCTCCTCCGGGGTCGGCTCGCGGCCCAGCTCCTGCACGAGCTGGCGTGAGGTCCGGATGAGCTTGTTGATGGTTTCGATCATGTGCACCGGGATACGAATCGTGCGCGCCTGGTCGGCGATGGCTCGGGTAATTGCCTGACGGATCCACCAGGTCGCGTAGGTCGAGAACTTGTAGCCGCGCCGGTACTCGAACTTGTCGACGGCCTTCATGAGGCCGATATTGCCTTCCTGGATGAGGTCCAGGAACTGCAAACCGCGATTCGTGTACTTTTTCGCGATCGAGATGACCAGGCGGAGGTTCGCCTCGACCATCTCCTTTTTCGCCTGCGCCGCCTTGACCTGGCCCGACTTGATGATGGTCATGACGCGCTTGATCTCGTCGGCTTTGGCGTTTGCGCGTGTTTCCGCGACCTTGATCTCCTGCTGGGCGACCCACACTTGTTGCTGCTTCGGGGACGGGAACTTCTTGGCGGCCTTGAGGTGGAGGTCGCCGGCACCGCCGCTCAGCCCGTTGGTGCCGGGATCGCGGAACGAGACGTAGATGAGGTTCTGGACCTCGTCCGCCGACGGCCGGCGGCCGTTGGTCCAGAGCCGGATCACGCGCTCGGCGCGCTCGATATCGTCGAGCAGATCGCGCAGGCGTTGCACGAGGCCCCGG
>QHSV01000239.1 GCA_003221655.1 Candidatus Rokuibacteriota bacterium | reverse complement strand
GAAAGGCTTCCGTAGGTCTTGCCCCCGGGCGGGGCCGCGACGCGCTCGGCGACCTCGCGCTGGAGCATCAGGGCCATCTCGTGAATGGCGGCGCGGGCCCCGATCAGCGCCATGAGGATCGGTTTACCGACGCTGTAGGGAAGGTTGCCGACGATCAGTACCCGCCCGCCGGCCGGCGCCGCGAGCCTTGTGTAGTCCCACGTCCGCGCGTCCGCGTCGAGGACTTCCACGGCGGGCAGCCGCGCCCGCAGCGCCCCGCCGAGGGCTCGATCGATCTCCAGCGCGACGACGCGCCCGGCGCGGCCGGCCAGAATGCTGGTCAGCGCACCCTCCCCCGGCCCGATCTCGACGACGAGGTCGCGCTCCGTCGGCCTGACGAGATCCACGATCTCGCGGGCAATCGCCCCATCGCGGAGAAAGTGCTGGCCGAGCGCCTGACGCTTCGTCAAGATCCGTCCCGATGCCCTACACCGCCGCGCGCGCCCTGAGGTCGGCCATGAGCGCCGCGAAGACGCGCCGCACCTCCGCGGCGGTGGCCTCGCGAGCGCCGGAGTTGTTGATGACGTAGTCCGCCAGCTGGGCCTTCTCGGCAAGCGGCATCTGGCTGGCGATCTTCCGCCGGCCCTCCGCCTCGTCGGTGCCGTCGCGTTCCTGGAGCCGCGCCGCCTGGGTCGCGTCGTCCGTGACGACGACAACGAGGCGGTCCATATTCTTGTAGTTGCCGCTCTCGATCATCACCGGCGCGTCGAAGACCACGATGCCCGCGAACCCCTGCGCGGTCAGCTCGTCGAGACGCGCCTGGAACCGGGCGCGGATCGCGGGATGGGTGATCGCTTCGAGTCGCTTGCGCCGCTCGGGATCGGCGAAGACGATCGCGCCGAGCTTCTTCCGATCCAGCGCGCCCTCGGCGGTCACGACGCCGCCGCCGAACTCCGCGACGATCTGCTTCCAGGCCGGCTGCTCCGGCTCGACCACGTCACGGGCGAGTCGATCGGCGTCGATGATCTCGCCGCCGAGCTGCCGGAGCATCTCCGAGACCGTGCTCTTCCCCGTCGCGATCCCGCCGGTGAGTCCAACGAGCAGAAACCTCCGCGGGGCGCTCATACCTCCGCCCAGTCACCGCCCGTCTTCACGTCGACCACGACGGGAACCTTCAGCGGCAGGGCCGACGCCATGATCTCTCGGGCGAGCGCCTCGACCGCGCCGACTTCGTCCGGCGGGGCCTCGAAGAGGAGCTCGTCGTGGACCTGCAGCAGCATCCGCGCGCGCAGCCCGCGCGCAACGAGCGCCGCCTGCACGCGCACCATCGCGATCTTGATCATGTCGCTGGCCGTGCCCTGGACGGGCGCGTTCATCGCCATGCGCTCGGCGGCGTTGCGGGCGACCGGGTTGCCGCTCGCGAGGTCCGGCAGGTAGCGGCGCCGCCCGAGGAGCGTGCTCACGTGGCCGCGCTCGCGCCCCTCGGCGAGAGTCCGGTCGATGAAGGCCCGCACACGCGGATGACTCGCGAAGTAGTCGCTGATGTACCGCTGCGCCTCCTTCTGGTCGATCCGCGTTGCCTGCGACAGGCCGAACGCAGAGACGCCGTAGAGGATCGCGTAGTTGGCGCTCTTGGCGATCGTGCGCTGGAGCGACGTGACTGCGGACGCTGGGATATGGAACACCTCCGAGGCCGTCCGCGTGTGGATGTCCTCGCCGCGCGCGAACGATTCGATCAGCGCGGGCTCCTCGGAGAGGTGCGCGAGGATCCGCAGCTCGATCTGTGAGTAATCGGCCGCGACGAACCGCCATCCGGCTTCGGGAATGAACGCCTGGCGGATGCGACGGCCGAGCTCGGTCCGGATCGGAATATTCATGAGGTTCGGGTCCTGCGAGCTGAGCCGCCCGGTCGCCGCCACCAGCTGGTTGAACGTCGTGTGGATCCGGCCCGTGCGTTGGTTGACGAGCCCGGGCAGCGTGTCCGCGTACGTGCCCTTGAGCTTCGCGAGGCTCCGGTGCTCGAGGATCTTCGCCGGCAGCGGGTGCCCGACCGCCAGCTCGGTGAGCACGTCGGCGTCGGTGGAGTAGCCGGTCTTCGTCCGCCGCACCGGGGGCAGCTTCAGCTTCTCGAACAGGATCTGCGCAAGCTGCTTGGGCGAGGCGATGGTGAACTCTCCGCCGGCCAGCTGATAGATCTCGCGCGTGAGATTGTCGAGGTCGCGCTCGAGCTCCTTCGCGAACGCCTCCAGGCGGCCGGGGTCGACGCGGATGCCATGGCGCTCCATGAGCGCGAGCACCAGGACGAGCGGGCGCTCGATCTCCTCGTAGATCGTCCAGAGCTCGCGGGCTCTGAGCTCGGCGGCCGCGTGCTCCCAGTAGCGCCAGACGGACGTGGCGCGCACGCCGAGCGCGCGAGCGGGATCGGCCGCGGGCGGGCAGTCGCCGAACGCGTCCATGCAGACCTGCTCGAGCCGGTAGCTCTGGCGGGCCGAGTTGAGCAGGTAGGCCGCGACCGCCGAGTCGTGGACCGGGGGCGGAGCGACGCCGCGGGCGAGCCAGGATTCGATCAGAGGCTTCGCGTCGTGCACGATCAGCTCGCGCGCGCCGAGCGACGCGGGGGCCTCGCCGGCTCCGATCTCGGCCGCGCCGGCGGCCGGGTGGAACACGGCGAGGCCGGTGATGCGCGGCTCCGGCGGCGGCGACTCACCGGCCCAGTCGAGCGCCAGCGGCGCTCCGGCCGGCACGCCCCCGAGCCACGCGGCGATCGCGGCCGGTCCCTCGAGGAGCTGCGAGGGCTCGGGGGCCGCCGGCGGTGGCGGCGGGGGCAGCTCCTTCACGAGCCGCGAGAACTCCATCTCCATCCAGAGCACGCGCAGCTTGCCCCAGTCGGGCTCGACGCGGCGAAACGCGTCGAGATCGAGCGCGACGGGCACCTGACGGTTGAGGAGCGCCAGCTCGCGCGAGAGGAGCGCATCCTTCCGGCCCTTGGCCAGCGTCTCGCGGAGCTTGCCGGGGACGAGCGTGAGGTTCTCGTAGAGGCGCTCGACCGAGCCGAACTGCCCGATGAGCTTCACCGCGGTCTTCTCGCCGACGCCGCGGACGCCCTTGATGTTGTCGATGGTGTCGCCCATCAGCGCGAGGACGTCGGCGATCTGTCCGGGCTCGACTCCCCAGCGCTCGCGCACCTTCGCCTCGTCGTAGAGCACGGGCTCGCCGGTCCGCCCGGAGACGCTCAGCACGCGAACCCTCGGGCCGACAAGCTGGAGCAGGTCCTTGTCGCCGCTCACGACCACGACCTCGAGCTCGGGGACGGCGAGCGCCTTGTCGACCACGGTGGCCAGCACGTCGTCCGCCTCGAACCCCGCGACCTCGAGCACCGGTGTGCGGAGCGCCTCGAAGAGCCGGCGCACGTAGGGGAGCTGGCGGACCAGGTCGTCGGGCATGGCGCTGCGCGTCGCCTTGTAGTCCGCCGACAAGGCGTCCCGGAACGTCGGGCCCGGCGGGTCCCAGGCGATCGCCAGGTAGTCGGGCTGCTCCTCCCGGATCAGCTTCCACAGCATGGTGCTGAGGATCAGCACGGCATGGCTCGGCACCCCTTTGGACGTCGATAGGTACCCGACCGCATGGTAGGCGCGGAACAGGTGCGAGTGGCCGTCCATGACGAACAGGCGTTTCATTGGAGCGGGGTCCGTGAGCCCGGCTCGGACCGGGGGTGGCCTGAGATAGGCGCGACCCGGCTCCGGTCCGCAGTCGACCCGGGGCGCCGAGCGGCTGTCAACCCGGGGCGCCGGTCCGCAGTCGACCCGGGGCGCCGAGCGGCTGTCAACCCGGGGCGCCGGTCCGCAGTCGACCCGGGGCACCGAGCGGCCGTCAACCCGGGGCGCCGGTCCGCGGGCGACCTGGGGCGCCGGTTCGTGGTCGACCCGGGGCGCCGGTCGGCGGTGGGTCCCCGGCTTCGATCGGCAGTCAACCCGTGGCTCCTTCGGCAGTCAACCCGGAGCGCCGGTCGGCGTTGAGTCCCCGGCCCCGGTCCGCAGTCGACCCGTGGTTCCGGCCCGCGGTGATCCCGAGGCTCCGTTCATAGGCGTCGCGCACGGCGGTGGTGTTTTCGCGGTAGGCCTCGAGGAACGCCTGCCGCGACTCGTAGCCGAGAGCGGTCGCCACGCGCGCGGGCATGGGACCGGCCAGCTCGAGGGTGTCTGACGGACGCGCGCCGAGGAGCCGGAGCGCAGCGGACACGCGCCGGAGGAAGCGGTAGCGCTCGAGGAGCTCTGACGTCGCGACCGCCTCGAGGGCACCGGCGCGCGCGAGGCGTAGACGAGCCGGCGCAGTGCCGGGCGCACGCGCCTGGCGAGGGCGTGGTCCCCGAGGATCACCCGGGCGCGCGTCAGCGTCTGGCGCTCCCACAGGTCGCCATGCTCAAGATAGTAACGCTCGAGCGCGGCGACGCTCGAGGCGAAGCCGCTCCCCTTGCTGCCGGGCCGTAGCCGCAGGTCCACCGGGAAGGCGACGCCTGCCGCCGTGATGTCGCCGAGCACGCCCGCCAGCCGCTCGGCCGCGAGACTGTAGAACCAGTGGGTGTCGACCGGATCGGCGCCGTCGGTCTGACCGTCCTCACCGAAGACGACGAACAGGTCGAGGTCGGAGCCGGTGACGAGCTCGCGGCCGCCCAGCTTGCCGAGCCCGACGAGGACCGCGGGGATGAATCGCCCACACGGGTCGCGCGGCACGCCGTAGCGCTCGACGAGCGGCTCCTGGACCAGGAGCCAGCCGGCCGCGAGGGTCGCCTCCGCCAGCGCAGTCATCTCGCGCGAATACCCGTCGATGGTGGTGACCCCGAGGACGTAGCGCCAGACGATGGCCAGCTCCTCGGCCTGCTTCACGCGGCGTAGCCGATCGCGGCGCTCGACCGGTGTCGTGCCGGGAACGAAGACGGAGGCCAGCGCCTGGCGCAGGCCTACCTTGGACTTTCGGGCCAGGAGCCGCTCGGGATTGGCCAGCGTCGCGAGCAGCTCGGGCTGGGCGATCAGGAGCTCGGTGAGGAGATCGCCCCCGGCGCATACCTTGACGAGCCCGAGCAGGAGATCCGGATCCTTGACGAGAAGCTCCACGAGTCCGGCTCGTGGTCCGGCTGCCGCCAGGAGCCGCTCGAATTGATTCAGCGCTTCGTCCGGATCGGGGCTCTTCCAGACCGCGTCGAGGAGCATCGGATAGAGGCGCGCGAGCGTGGCGGAGAGGTGCGCCGCGTACGGCACCAGTGGGCGGCCTTCCAGGATCAGCTGCAAGTTGTGCCGCGCGCGCTCGGGATCCTTGAATCCGGTCGCCCGCAGCGCCGTCAGGCTCGTAAGGCGCGGTCGGCGGCGCGGCGCGAGCTCGCGGACCGCGAAGAACTCCCGGAAGGCCCGGTGCACCGCCGTCGTGACCGCCCGGTGGCGCGCCTGGAACTCCCGCGCCGCGCGCGCCGGCGGCGCCTGGATGCCGACGCGCCGGGCGACGCGCCCGAGCTCCAGCCCGTCCTTGGGAAGCGTGTGGGTCTGGAGCTCGTCCAGGATCTGCAGCCGGTGCTCGACCGTTCTGAGGTGCTCGTAGGCCCGGGAGAGCCGCCGGCCGAGGTCGGGCGCCAGATACCCGCGCTCGGTGAGCCGGAAGATCGCCTTCAGCGTGTTCGCCTCGCGCAACCACGGGTCGTCGCCGCCGTACAGGAGCTGGAGCGCCTGGACGATGAACTCGATCTCACGGATCCCACCCCGCCCGAGCTTGACGTTGGTCGCCTCGTTCCCCTTGGCGCGCACGGCGCTGTCGATCTGCGCCTTCATCGAGCGGATGGCCGGCACGATGCGCGCATCGAGTCCGGGACGATAGACGGTCCGGCACCCGAGCTCTCGGAAGCGAGCGCCGACGGCCGCGTCACCGGCGGCGATGCGCGCCTTGATGAGCGCCTGGCGCTCCCACAGCTCGGCGCGATCCCGATAGTACTCGCGGTACCCGTCGAGCGACAGGACGATCCCCCCCATGCGCCCCTCGGGTCGGAGCCGCAGATCGACGCGGAAGGCAGAGCCTTCGTCGGTGATCTCTTCGAGCAAGCCGACGAGCTCGCGGCAGACGCGCGCGAAATACTCGCCGTTGGCCAGGCGGCCGGCCCCTCCGCCCGCCGTCTCGCCGTCGGCCCCGTAGACGAACATCAGATCGATGTCGGACGAGTAGTTGAGCTCGTCGCCGCCGAGCTTGCCCATGGCGATGACCGCGAGCCCGGTCTCGGATCCGTCGGCGCCGAGCGGGACCCCGTACGCCTGGCACACGGTCGCCGCGGCCTCGCGCAGCGCCTGCCCGATGCACGCGTCGGCCAGGTGCGACAGCTCCTCGGTCGTCCCCGAGAGGTCGGCGTCGCCCAGAAGATCGCGCGCGCCGATGCGCAGGAGATGGCGGTACTTGAAACGCCGGAGCGCCTTCATCCGCGCCTCGCGCGCCTCGAACGGGCCGAGCGTCTGTGCTAGGTCGGCTTCCAGGTCCTCGGCGAACCAGAGCCGCATCGTAGCGGGCTCGAGCAGCCACGCGAGGCTGCTGGGGCGCCGGCGCAAGACGTCGGCGAGCACCTGGCTCGAGCCCCCCAGGCGCGCCAGCAACGGCACGGCACCGGGATGCTCGGCGAGCGTGCGGAAGAATACTGACCGATCGACGACGGCCGCGTAGCGCTCGAGGTTGTTGAGCGCCATGTCGGGGTCCGGCGCCCCCGCGAGCTCGGCCAGGAGGCGAGGGAAAGCCGGCGCCAGGAGCTCGGCGTCGCGCGGCGTCGGCGTGAGGCTCTCGAGGTTGGCCGCTGCCCTGCCCGGGTCCGTGAACCCGAGCTGCCGCAGCGTCCGCCGGAGCCGGGCCGCCGCGCCGCGATCGCTGGCGGTCAGGAGCCGGACGGTGTCAGCGTTCAGACTGCCGACTCGCCCGTCTCGCCCGTTCGGATCCGAACCGACTCGTTGATCGGCAGCACGAACACCTTGCCGTCGCCGATGGAGCCGGTCTTCGCCGCGCCGGTGATGGTGGCGACGACCTTGTCCACCAGGGTATCGGGGACGACGACCTCGATCTTCACCTTGGGGAGGAAGTCGACCGTGTACTCCGAGCCGCGATAGAGCTCCGTGTGCCCCTTCTGCCGGCCGAAGCCACGCACCTCGGTAACCGTCATGCCGATCACCCCGATCTTCGTGAGCGCCTCCTTGACGTCGTCCAGCTTGAAGGGCTTGATGATGGCCTCGACCTTCTTCATCTCAGACCTCCTCGAGAATCGAGATCGCGAGCGCCGACACGTGCGAGCTGATGCGTTTCAGGTTGGTCAGGATGTCCAGGTGGATCTCCGACGTCTCGATCGACTCGGCCAGCCCGGCGCGCAGGCGCCCCAGGTGGGATTCCCGCAGATCGCGCTCGCGCTGCCGCATGAGCGCGCGTTGGTCCAGCACCTCCTGCGCGAGGGCGCGGTCGTTCGCGGCAAACGCGGCGATGGCGCGCTCCAGATTCTTCGACACCATGCCGTGGAACTCCTGGATCTCGGCCCAGCCGGCATCCGAGAACCGGCGGGCCTGGTAGAGTTTCTTGCGCCCGAGCTCCATCAGGTTCTTGTCGATGATGTCGCCGATGTTCTCGAGGTTGCCGATGACCGAGATCAGACCGATCTCCTTTCGACTGAGGTCCGGCCCCATCGCGTCGCGCCCCAGGCGCGCCAGGAAGAGCTTGATCTCCCGCTCGAGGAAGTCGACCTGATCGTCCCGCTGCTCCACGTCCTCGAGCAGCTCGTGGTGGCTGCTGGCGAAGACGACCGGCACGTCGCGCAGCATCCCCTGCACCACGTCGGCCATGCGCAGGGCCTCGCGCGTCGCCTGGCCCAGCGCGAGCGACGGCTGATCGAGCGAACGCTCGTCGACGTACCGCGTACGGAAGGGGCTGTCGCCCTGCTCGTCGTCGGGCACGAGCGCCTCGATCGCCCGCGCGGCCAGCGCGGTGAACGGCAGGAACACCAGGCTGATCCCGATGTTGAAGAACGTGTGCGCGTTCGCGATCTGGCGGGCCGGATCGGACGCGCTGCTCGCCACCACGGCCGTGAGGGGCCCGATGAACGGGAAAACCAGGACGGCGCCCAGCAGCTTGAACGCGATGTGAGCGACGGCCACACGCTTGGCCTCGGCCGTGGCGCCGACCGACGCCGTGAGCGCGGTCGCGCACGTACCGATGTTGGCCCCGAGCACGACCGCCACGGCGCCGTCGAGCGGCAGCAGCCCCTGGTGCGCGAACGCGAGCGCCAATCCGAGCGTGGCCGCCGACGAGGTGACGAGGGCGCTGAAGACCGCGCCGGTCAGCACGCCGATCGCCGCATTCTGGCCGACCCCGTTGAGGAGATCGAGCGCCAGGGGCGTCGACCTGAGCGGCTCCACGTTGTCGAGAATGAGCTTGAGACCGAGGAACATGAGGCCGAGCCCGAGGAGCGCCTGGCCCAGGTCCTTCGGCACACGCCGGCGGGCGACGAACGTCGTCAGGAAGCCGAGCCCGACGAGCAGTGGTGAGTAGTCCGTGAGCCGGAACGCGATCAGCTGCACCGTGAAGGTCGTGCCGATGTCGGCGCCGAGAATGATGCCCAGCGTCTGCCGGAAGGTCATGAGCCCCGCGGAGACGAAGCCGATCAGCATGAGCGTCGTGGCCGCCGACGACTGGATGATGGCGGTGATGGCCGCGCCAGAGGCCACGGCCGAGACCCGATTGCGCGACAGTCCGGTGAGCATGTTGCGCAAGCGGCCGCCGAGCGCTCGCTGGAGCGCCTCGCCGCTCAGCCGGATGCCGTAGAGCAAGAGCGCCATGCCCCCGAACAGTGAGAGCAGGACCGTCACGGCGCGTGCTCCGTCTGGGACGCCGAGGCCGCCCGGCGAACGGCCTCGGCGTCCGAGACGTCAAACCACGTCGTGCGAGGGAAGGGCGGCAGATGGGCGGTGTCGTTGACCGACACCAGGCGCGGCGGCCGGGCGATCGTCAGCGAGCCGTTGTCGATCCGCATTCGCCAGAGCGCGTTGAACGAGACGCCGAGCAAGTGGCAAAGATACACGCTGATCACCCCGCCGTGGGCGACGACGAGGACATCATCCCCGTTTCGATGGTCCGCGCCGATCCGTCCGATCGCGCGCAGAACGCGGGCGCAGACGTCGGGCAGCGGCTCGCCGCCGGGCGGCGGGCAATCCAGCGGCGACCGGACCCACGCGAGGTACGGATTGCCCTGGCGCGCTCGGATCTCGTCGACCGTGCAGCCCTCCCATTCGCCGAGTGACAGCTCGCGCAGCTCGGGGATGGCCACCAGCGGGATCCCGGTCCCGGCCAGCGCGATCTCCGCCGTGTCCAGGGCCCGGCGCATGGGGCTCACGTACGCGACCGCGACGCGATAGCCGCCGCGGAGGGCACGCCCGAGCGCCTCGGCCTGCGCGCGCCCGAGGTCGGAGAGGCCGACGTCGTTGGCGCCCTGGAACTTCCGCACCTGGTTCCACACCGACTGCCCGTGGCGCGCGAGCAGGAGCCTCACGCCGTCCGCTCCGCGGCCTCGCGCGCGCGGCGCAGGCGCGCCAGCGACTCCTCGCGCCCGATCAGGGCCAGCACGTCGAAGATGGGCGGCGACGCCGTGCGGCCGGTCGCCGCGAGGCGCGCGAGCTGCGCGAGGTCGACGAGCTTGAGCCCGAGCTCCTCGGTGAGCGCGCGGAAGACGCGCTCGATCGCAGCCACCGTGAACTCGGGCGCCCCCTCGAGCCGCGCGATCACGAGTCCGAGGCGCCGGGCGCCCTCGACCGTGAGGAGTGTCTGCGCGGCTTTCGCCTCGTACGCCGCGGGGCGCTCGAAGTAGAACCGCCCCTGCTCGACCAGCTCGACGAGGGTCTTCGCACGCTCCCGGAGCGTGTCGAGCATCGCGACGAACCGGGGGCGATCGGGAGGCGGCGTGAGTCCGACCGCCCTGACGAACGGCTCGGCCAGCTCCGCCAGCCGCGCACCGTCCATCGTCTTCAGATAGTGTTGCGAGAGCCACTCGAGCTTGGTCGCGTCGAAGACCGCGCCGGACGAGGCGACGTTCTTGATGTCGAAGAGCTCGACGAGCTCGGCGCGGGAGAACACCTCCTGGTCGCCGTGCGACCACCCGAGCCGCGCCAGGTAGTTCACCAGCGCGTCGGCGGGGATGCCCGAATCGCGGAAGGCCTGGACGGACGTGGCGCCGTGACGCTTCGAGAGGCGGCTGCGATCCTTGCCCAGGATCAGCGACACGTGGGCGAACTCGGGGATATCGTAGTCGAGCGCTTCGTAACAGAGGATCTGCTTGGGGGTGTTCGACAGATGGTCGTCGCCGCGAATGACGTGGGTGATGCTCATCGTGACGTCATCGACGACGACGCAGAAGTTGTACGTAGGCGTTCCGTCCGTACGGACGAGGATCCAGTCGTCGAGCTGGCTGTGCTCGAACGTGACCGGCCCGTGGATGAGATCGTTCACCACCGTGGCGCCGGCGGTGGGCATCCGGAGGCGTAGCGCGCCGGCGCCGAGGCCCCGGTCGCGACAGCGTCCCGAATACCGGAACGTCTCGCCCCGCTGCTGGGCGACCCTCCGCTCGCGATCGAGAAGCTCGGGCGGGCAGTCGCAGTAGTAGGCGCGTCCGGAAGCGAGGAGCCGCTGGGCGTGTTCGCGGTAGGACGCGAGCCGCTCGGTCTGACGATAGCCCGGCGTCGGCGGCCCCTCGTCCCAGTCGAGACCGAGCCACTGGAGCGCGTCGACGATCGCGACGATGTTCTCGTCGGTCGAGCGCGAGCGGTCCGTGTCCTCGATGCGGAGGACGAAGGCGCCGCGGTGGTGGCGGGCAAACAGCCAGTTGAAGAGCGCGGTGCGCGCGCCGCCGACGTGGAGGTGGCCTGTCGGGCTCGGCGCGAACCGTACGCGGACCGGCGAGGCCATCTCAGTACGTCTCGAACAGCCGGCCCCAGGGGGTGCCCGCGAAGGTCCGGATGCGCGCCCGGCCGACTGTCGGATACCAGAGGAGGTCGTGGTAGACATTCGAGGCGAACGGGGCCCAGACCACCAGAGGCGAGTGGAGTAGAAGCCGCTTGAGCGGCCGCAGCGGCCCGCGCCGGATCAGCTGATCGCCCCAGATCACGAGGCTGCGCCTCGTCTTGAAGCCCATCGAGATCGACGCCGCGTCCGTGTCGCCGACGATCTCGATCCGCTTGGGGTCCGCCACGCCGAGCCCACGCTCCTGGCACATCCGGAGATAGGGAATCGACAGCGGGTCGAAGCCCATGATCCGCGCCGCGATGGCGTCGATCGCCACTTGATCCGCCGAGGCGAGGATCAGGTTCCCGATCCGCGGCACCATCGTTCGGGGCCCCGCACCGTCGCCCATCACCGTGCCGTCCATCACGGCAAGCATTGAGGGATGCAGCTCGCGCTGCATGTACATCAGGTCGACGAGCACTTCGTGCATGAACTCGTGCGCGTAGTGGCGCACTTCCTTCAGCAGACCGCCGAAGGCGTTCTTGATCGCGCCAGTGGTACGGGAGTGTCCGTGGACCTTACAGGTCGGAAGGTGGAGCACGTTCTTCCCCACGTACATCTTCGGGATCTCGATGCCCTCGGGGAAGATCGCGTTCAGCTTCAGCAGCGGCGACTGGAACTTATAGACGGTCCACTCGACGCCAGGCAGCGGGATGAACGGCACGCCGTGACGCTCGAGCACCGGACGCCACTTGTTGTTCCGGCATCCGGCGATCGGGTCCGTGACCACAGTCTTGTTCTCGACGGGAAAGATCCGCCGGCGGTCGTAGCCGTCTTCGAGCAGCGTCGTCAGCACGCCGTCGACCTGCCAGGGCTGGCTCGAGCACGCCGGAAAGTACTTGGTCCACGAGAGATTGAGCTTGAGGATCAGGTCCTGGTCGCGGCCGAGCCCCTGGTCGTACTTCATCAGGCGCATCACGCGCCCGTAGTCCTCGACGACGGTCTCCGGGTGCGTACGAAGGAGCGCGACCGCGCTGTGCACGATACTGTTCATTCTACTCCAGCCGCGCGCCGTAGATGATCAGCAACACTGCGAAAATCCAGCTGAGCGTGTTGATCAGGAGCGCCTTGTCGTTGAGGAGGAGCTCCGACGGGTTGCCGCCAAGCTGCCGCCGGTATAGCAAGTAGAGATACCGGAAGATCCCGTAGAGCACGAAGGGAAGGGTCGCCGGCAGCAGGTGCGTGTGGAACTTCGCCACGGTCTCGGGCGACATCGTGTAGAGCGCGTAGGCCGTCACCGTGGACGCGGTCACGACGGCGATCATCTGGTCGAGCAGCGCCGGGCTGTACTCGGCCAGGATCGGGCGGTGGCCGGCCGCGTCCTGGTCCAGCGCCAGGAACTCGTACCGGCGCTTGCCGAGGGCCAGGAACAGCGCGAGCAAGATCGTGCAGATCAGGAGCCAGCCCGAGATCTCGACGTCGATGACGACCGCGCCCGCGATGGCGCGCAGCACGAACCCGCCGGCGACAACGATCACGTCCACGATGACGACGTGCTTGAGCCATGCCGAGTAGGCGACCAGCAGGACGACGTACGCGAGGGCCGCCATCAGGAAGGGGCGCGAGAGCAGCGCGGCCAGCGCGAGGCCCGCCGCGACGAGCGCGGCCGCCGCCGCGACGGCGACCCCGACGGGGAGCCGGCCGGCGGCGATCGGCCGGACGCGCTTGCGCGGATCCAGGCGGTCCCGCTCTCGATCGGCGACGTCGTTGAGCAGGTAGATGGCCCCGGACAGCGCGCAGAAGATCGCGAACGCCGCCAGCGCCGTCCACGTAGCGGCCGTGAACAGCCGCTGCGCGAAGACCAGCCCCGCGAGGACGAACAGGTTCTTCACCCACTGTCGCGGGCGCATCGAGACCACGATCGCTTTGAGCATCGCCATCGCGGCTAATCGTGCATCGGTCGAATCATGCTCGCGATCGCGGGGCGCGGAACGGGTCCTGTCGACCCCCTCGGGCACATGCCCGCCGCCCCCGGGCTCCGTGGCTTCACGGAAGAGTCGAGCGAGGCGCCGTGTCGCGCGGCGACGGTTCAAGCGTTCGCGAACTCAACCCGCGCGGCCTCGCATGCTAGAGGCGGATGACGTGGGGCGAGGGCGGCAGGCTGCCGGTGGCGTTGCGCGTGTCGATCACGAGGGGTGCCTCGCGGACGATCGCCGCCCAGTCGTAGTCGGCGTGCGCCGTGAGGATCAGCACGACGTCCCACGACGCCAGGTCGGCGGCGCCCCACGGCAGCGACTTGAGCGTGACGGCGCCGACCGTCACCGCCGGCACGTGCGGGTCGTGGTAGGCGACCATCGCACCCTTGGCGAGCAGGCCTTCGATGATCTCGAGCGCAGGCGAGTCGCGCACGTCGGCGACGCCGGCCTTGTAGGCGACGCCGAGCACGAGGGCGCGCGCGCCACGAAGGGCGCGGCTCCGATCGTTGAGCGCGTCGGCGACCAGCTGGACGACGTATGCGGGCATCCGGCGGTTGATCTCGTCCGCGAACGTGATGAAGCGCGGCTCGTACCCCTCGAGCCGCACTTTCCACGAGAGATAGTGCGGGTCGGAGGGCAAACAATGGCCGCCGAGGCCTGGCCCCGGATAGAACGGCATGAACCCGAACGGCTTCGTCGCCGCGGCGGCGATCACTTCCCACACCGAGAGGCCCAGGCGCCGGCACATGATCGCGAACTCGTTGACCAGCGCGATGTTGACGGACCGGAACGTGTTCTCGAAGAGCTTCACCATCTCGGCGGTCTCCGGTCCGGACACGGGCACGACCTCGCGGGTCACCCGTGCGTAGAGCGCCGAGGCGAGGTCGCGGCAGGCGTCGGTGACGCCGCCGACGACCTTGGGGATGTCTCGGAGCGTCCAGCGGCGATTGCCCGGATCGATCCGCTCGGGCGAGAAGGCGACGAAGACATCGCGCCCCGCGATGAGCCCCCGGGCCTGGAAGCGCGGCACCAGGATCTCCTGCGTGGTCCCGGGGTAGGTTGTCGACTCGAGCACGACGAGCTGCCCGCGGCGGATGATGCCGGCTACGGCATCGGCCGCCGCGACGATGAACGAGATATCGGGCTCCTTCGACTTGCCCAGCGGAGTCGGCACGCAGATGACGATCGCGTCCGCGTCCCTGAGCGCTCCGATGTCGTCCGACGCGCTGAGGCGCCCGGCCCGCACCAGGCGGGCGAGGGGTTCCGTCGGCACATCTTCGATGAAGCTCTCGCCCGCCCGGACGGCGGCGACCCGGCGCACGTCGAGATCGACGCCGATCACCGTCGCGCCCGACTCGGCGAAGGCGACCGCCAGGGGCAGCCCCACGTAGCCGAGCCCGACCAGCCCCACGGTTGGACTCGCGGCCAGCCGCCGCTTGAGTGTTTCCGCCGTCGGCGTCATGACCGCTCGCACACGTGCCGCACGGCAGCGGCCACCCGCTCGATCTCGTCGTCGGAGAGCTCCGCGAAGCACGGGAGCGACAGCACCTCACGCGCCGCGCGCGACGCCTCGGGCCAACGCCGCTCGTCGCCGCCGAACATCGGCTGATCCGGCACGGAGCGTGGGTAGTACACGGCCGTCCCGACCCCGGCCTCGGTCAGCGCCTTCGCGAACGTATCGCGCTGCGGGTGTCGCACGGTGAAGAGATGGTACACGTGGCGCGCCGTCGCGGCCTCCGTCGGCAGGTCCAGCGCGACGCCTGCGAGCAGCGCGCGGTAGCGGGCGGCGATCCGCCGGCGGGCTTCCGTCCACGTCGCCAGACGTACGAGCTTGACGCGGAGGACCGCCGCCTGCACCTCGTCCAGCCGGCTGCAGAAGCCGAGCTCGACGTGCTGGTAGCGACCGCTGTCGCCGTGGTGCCGCAACCTCGTGACGCGCTCCGCCACGTCGCTGCGATCGGTCACCACCATCCCGGCGTCGCCGCACGCGCCGAGGTTCTTGGTCGGATAGAACGAGAAGCACGCGGCGTCACCCCAGGCCCCGACGGGCCGTCCCGCCCAGGCCCCGCCCACCGCCTGGGCCGCGTCCTCGATCACGGCAAGCCGGTGGGCGCGCGCCAGTTCCACGACGCGATCCATGGGCGCCGGGTGACCGTAGAGATGGACGGGCATGATCGCGCGCGTGCGGGGCGTGATGGCACGCTCGGCGGCCGCGACGTCGAGGGCATACGTCGCCGGATCGATGTCGACGAAGACCGGGGTCGCGCCGACCATCAAGATCGTGGACGCGGAAGCGACGAACGAGAACGCCGGCGTGATGACCTCGGCGCCGGGGCCGACGCCGAGCGCCGAGAGCGCCAGCCGAAGCGCGTCGGTGCCCGAGGCGACGCCGAGCGCCCAGCGGACGCCGCACAAGGCCGCCAGCTCGCGCTCCAGCGCCATGCCTTCTGCGCCGAGGACGAACTGGCTCGAGTCGAGGACGCGCGCGACGGCGGCGCCCAGCTCCTCCCGGAGCGCCGCGTGCTGGCGGGTCAGGTCGATGAAAGGGATCATTTGTACCTCGCTCCGGAGTCGAGCATGCTCGCGCCCATCTTCGTGCTCAGGACGTTGCCGAGCCCCAGCAGATGTAGCGAGAAGCGGAGCTCGTCGTCGGCGGTTTGTCCGGTGGCGATGTCGCGGCTCCGCTTGACGAACGCGACGCTGAGCGCCCAGCAATCGAACTTGAAATCGAGCCCGAAACGGCTCTCGACGAAGGTGTCGGTCCTGAGGTCCCAGTTCGTATTGACCTTCAGGGTAAGGTTCCTCCAGACCTCGACCGAGATCGCGCCCTGGAGAAAGTGGATGGACGACGCTTCGGGCACCCCGGCGCCCGGGTTGAACGTTCCGGGGACCTGGACGAAATACGGATTGCTCACCGGCTGCTGGCGGTTGTAGCGCAGCCCGACGGCCGTCGTGACGCGGGGGATGGTGACCGTCGTGTCGGCCGTGTACGCCTGGAGACCGTCTCCCTCGATGTTATAGCTTGCGTCGGCGTGAAGGCTCAACACGCTGCTTGGCTGGAGCGTCAGGTCGCCGGCGAGGTTGCCGAACCGGCGCGCCTGGAAGTCATAGGCGTGGGCCAGGACGAGCCGCGCAAGGTCGAGGCGCGCGGCCTCGGCGCCGTCCGAGCTGACCGTCTTTCCTCGAAACCGGTTCGTCACGGAGTATTCGAACCAGTTGGCCTCGGGAATCCGGTCGATCTGGTCGGTCCAGAGAGGCAGGCTGTAGAAGTTGTTGCCGACGATCCTGATGTAATGCACGCGGGGCTCGATCGAGTGGAGCATCGCACTGAGCCCGCCCCACCCGTCGAGAGCGTACACGCGGGAGGCCCGGCTCTCGCCGTCGGCCCCGAACTCGAGCAGCTCGCGAACTCGCGGATCATCCTTCGTGTCCTCGACGGGCGGCCCGCCTCCCAGGGGATTGTGGGTCCCTGTCACTGTTTTACTGTAAGCGGTGGCCCGGGCGCCAACGAAAGGCGTGACCGTCATGTACCCGGCGAGGGGGATGGGGCGCGAGAGCAGCGGGTGCAGATCGAGGCGAACCCCCTCCGAGCCGACGTCGCGCAGGAAGTTCACCGCGCTCGTGTCCACCTGGTACAGGAACCCGGGTAGCCCCGGGAGCGATTGCCGCATCCCCTGGAGCGTGAGCTCGGGCACCCGCTGGAGCTCGACCGGGCGGGGGGTCGTGAGGTCCTGGTACCAGAAGACGCGGCTGACGAAGTTCCAGTTCGTCCACGTCTTCGTGAGGAAGAAATTGGACTCGGCGCGCTGGGCGGAGCGCTGCTTGAGCTCGGAGGTGTACTCCCTCAGGACGAGGTCGTCGGACACCCCGTTGAGGTCGGCGCGTAGCGCCAGTCCCGGCGCGATCTGCCATTCGTGCTTGGCGCTCCCGTAGCCCCGAACGGCGCCGTTCTTGAAGTTTTCGTCGATGAAGGTTCCGGCCAACGCGCCACGCTGCTCTTGCGAGAGGACGTATCGGTACTCGGCAGCACCTCCGAAGCCCCGCTTCTGGTAGGCGTCGAACCTCAGGGTCGCGTCCTGGCTGTCGGAGATCACCCAGTAGAACGGGATCTCGGCGAAAAGTCCCTTGCGCGAGGAGCTCCCCACCTGCGGGGCGAGAAAGCCCGACTGGCGATCGCGACGGATGGCCGCCGCGAAGAAGGGGAAGAACGGGATGACCGGCAGGCCTTTCACCCAGAAGGACGCATTCGTCCCGTACACGAGGTCTTCCATGTCGGCGGTGGCCGACCCCAGACGGAAGGACCACGCCGGCACGTCCTCGTCGCAGGTCGTGAACACGCCGCGCTGGACACGGTAGACGCTGTCGCCGATTCGCTCCATGCGCTCCCCGAGGATGCGGTAGTAAGGCGCTGCATGCGCCTCGCCCTGATAGACGACACCCGTGCCGGTCTTGATGTTGTAGTCGATGCGCTGGCCCGTGAGCCGGTCATCGCCGTCGTAGAAGATGACCCGGCCGTATGCCGTGGCGTCGCCGGTCGCGCGGTTGATCTCGATCCGGTCGGCGAGAAGACGTGCCGATCCCCGGGTGACCTCGACGTTGCCGGTCGCCACGAGCAGGTTGTCGGGCCCGGCCTGCTCGAAGCGGTCTGCCACGATCGTAACCTCTCCGCCCGCTGTCTGGACAGTCACTGGGGCCTGCGCCTGCGCGACGGATGGGAAGGCAGCCAGGACGGCGCTCACGAGCAGAAGGATCGAAGCCCGGACCCGCGTCATCAGCTATCAGCCGCCTTTTCGAGCGAGCAAGGCTTATCGCTGCCCCCGAGGTGGCGGAGGACGTCACCGATCAGCGACAGCGAGCCCGCGACACAGACGATCGGGGCGGCGGCAGTGCGGACGGCGAGCGTCAGGGCTTCGACCGGCGATCCAGCGACGTCGACGCGCGTGACGGAGGCGGGCACGAGGGCCCGCAGGGTGTCCGGCTCCGTGGCCCGTGGGTTCGACGACGCGACCAGGACGAACCGGTCGGCCACCGGAGCGAGCGCCGCGACGATGCCCCGGGCGTCCTTGTCGCGGAGGATCCCCAGCACGAACGTGACGCGGGTGTCCGCGAAAACCTCCCGCAGAGAGGTCGCTAAGGCGCTGGCACCGGCAGGATTGTGAGCGCCGTCGAGCACGAGGAACCCAGGCGCGTGCCGGATGATCTGAAAGCGCCCCGGCCACCACGCGCGGGCGAGCCCATCGCGGATGGCGGGCTCGCGCACGCCGAGCTCCCGCGCCGCCGTGACGGCGAGGAGGGCATTGGACGGCTGGAAGCTTCCGGGCATGCCGAGCTCGAGGCCGGCCAGAGACCAGCCGCGGCCGGCGCAGGTGAGGCGCTGGCCGCCGGGCCCGCGCCGCTCGACGGTGACCGCCAAGTCGCGCCCCTCGACGAGCAGTCGAACACCGAACGCCGAAGCGCGGTCTGCGATGATGCGCTCGGCCTGCGGCGCCTGGGCGGCGGAGATCGCCACGCCGCCGCGAATGATCGCGGCCTTCTCGGCGGCGATCTCCGCGAGCGTCGCGCCGAGAACAGCCTGATGGTCGAGGTCGACGCGCGCGATCACGGCGACTTCCGGCGTGCCGACCGTTGTCGCGTCGAGGCGCCCGCCGAGACCGACCTCGAGCACCGCCACGTCGACGGCTTCGCGCGCGAAGTGGTCGAGGGCCAACGCCGTCGTCGCCTCGAACATCGTCGCGTCGAACCGCGCCACCAGTGTGCCGAGGGCCTCGACGCCGTCGACCACGCCGTCTTCGGGGATGGGCGCTCCGTCGACGCGGACGCGCTCGCGGAACGAGACGAGGTGAGGCGAGGTGTACAGGCCGACGCGGTGGCCAGCGGCCTTGAGGATCGCGGCGAGCATCGCCGCCACCGAGCCCTTGCCGTTCGTGCCGCCCACCTGGACCAGCCGGTACCGCTGCTCGGGACGGCCCAGCGCGTCGAGGAGTCCCTCGATCCGCTCGAGCCCCTGACGCATGCCCGCGTGCTCGCCGCCCCGGAGGGAGAGAAGCCGGGCAACGGCCTCGGCGTACGTCACCGGACGGCTACCCCGATCGGGGCGGCTGATCGGCGAAGAACGCGAGAATGCGACGGAGCATCTCCTTGAGGTCGCGCCGCTCGACGATCATGTCGAGCTGTCCGTGCGACAGCAGGAACTCCGAGCGCTGGAATCCCTCGGGAAGCGGCTGACGGATCGTCTCGGCGATGACCCGCGGCCCGGCAAAGCCGATCAGCGCGCGCGGCTCGGCGAGGATGACGTCGCCGAGCATCGCGAAGCTCGCCGTGACGCCGCCGGTGGTGGGATCGGTGAGGATAGAAATGTACGGCAGCCCGCTGGCGCCGAGTCGCTCGAGCGCGGCAGAGGTCTTGGCCATCTGCATCAGGGAGAGGATACCCTCCTGCATCCGCGCGCCGCCCGACGCCGAGACGATGACCACGGGCAGGTGCTTGTCGATTGCGAGCTCGATCGCGCGCGTGAGCTTCTCACCGACCACCGAGCCCATGCTGCCGCCGAGGAAGCCGAACTCGAAGACGGCGAGGACGGCGGGCAATCCGCCGATCGAGGCGATGCCGCAGATCACCGCCTCGTCGCTCGTGGTCTTCTGGGCGGCGGCCCGTATGCGCTCGCGGTATTTCTTGGTGTCCTTGAAGGCCAGCGGATCGGTCGTCGCCAGACCGGTCTCGCGCTCCTCGAACGAGCCCGGATCGGCGAGTTGCGCGAGGCGCTCGCGCGCGGAGATCCGGAAGGGGTAGTGGCACTTCGGGCACACGCGCCCCGCGCGCTCCACTTCGGCGCGGTACATGATCTCCTTGCACGAGTCGCACTTGATCCAGAGGCCTTCGGCGATGACGACCTTGCTCGCCTTGCCGGCCGGCGCGTCGGCCTCGCGTCTGAACCACACCATGAGTCTCTAAAGCCTCGCCGCGCCGGCCGCCCGGGTGGTCTTCCGGGCGGGGGCTCCCAACCCGGCTCCCGCCGGGGGAGTCTTGGCATGGGCTCCCAACCCGTCTCGTGCCGGGGGAGTCTTGGCAGGAGCTCCCAACCCGGCGCCCACCGGGGGGGTCCGGGCAGGAGCTCGCAGTCCGGCTCTCACCGGCGGGGTCTGGGGGGGGTCTCCCAACCCAGGTCCAAGAGGCGCTTTGAGCTCGGCAATGAACGTGCCGACGTCCTCGACCAGCGTCGGCGAGCCCGCCCGCTCTTCGACGAGGCGCACGATCGCCGAGCCGACGATCGCGCCGTCGGCAAGGCGGCCGATCGCCGCGACCTGAGCGGGCGTACTGATGCCGAATCCGATGCACACTGGTTTCGTTGTCACGAGCCGGAGCCTTCGGATCTGGGTGGCGAGGTCCGCGGGCAACTCTCGGCGCTCGCCAGTCACGCCGGTGAGTGCGACGACGTAGATGAAGCCGCGGCTCCGGCGCGCGATGAGACGCACGCGCGGCGGCGTCGAGGTTGGCGCCACCAGGTGGATCAGGTCGAGACCGGCGGCCCCGGCCTGAGCCGCCAGGGGGTCGGCCTCCTCCGGCGGCAGGTCGGCCACGATCACGCCGTCGACGCCCGCGTCCGCCGCCGTCCGAGCGAAGGCCTCGAGACCGAACGCGAGCACGGGATTGTAGTACGAGAGGAGCACGAGCGGAACGCTCACCTCGGCGCGCAGCGTCGCCACCGTTTCGAGGACGCGCGGCATCGTGGTGCCGGCAGCGAGGGCGCGCATCGCGGCGCGCTGGATCACCGGACCGTCCGCGAGCGGATCCGAGAATGGCACCCCCAGCTCCACGACGTCCGCGCCGCGCCGCGCCGCTTCGATCACGAGCCGCCGCGTGTCCGCGAGTGACGGATCGCCCGCCATGAAGTAGGTCACCAGCGCGCGCTCGCCGCGCTCGCGCAGCCGGGCGAAGGTCGCCTCCAGGCGCGTCATCCGATCGCCTTCCCCAGCGCCTTGGCGACCACGTGGACGTCCTTGTCCCCGCGGCCCGAGAGGCCCACCACGATCGCCTTCGAGCGCGGCAGCGTCTTGGCGAGCCGGATCGCGTGCGCCACGGCGTGCGCCGACTCGAGAGCCGGCATGATACCCTCCAGGCGCGTCAGGGTCTCGAATCCCTCGAGCGCCTCCGCGTCCGTGACCGAGACGAACTCGAACCGCCCCGCGTCACGGTAGAAGGCGTGCTCGGGCCCGACGCCGGGATAGTCGAGGCCGGCCGAGATGGAGTGCGCCGTGGCGATCTGCCCGTCGTCATTCTGGAGCAGATAGCTCATACACCCGTGGAGCACCCCGACCGCGCCCGCGCTCATCGAGGCGCCGTGGCGCCCGGTCGCGATCCCCTCCCCGCCCGGCTCGACGCCCACGATCCGCACGCGGCGGTCGGCGATGAACGGGTGGAAGAGCCCAATGGCGTTCGAGCCACCGCCGACGCACGCGACTAGGACGTCGGGGAGCCGGCGAAGCACGCGGCGCGTCTGGCGGCGCGTCTCCCGCCCGATGACGGCGTGGAGGTCACGCACCATCACCGGATAGGGATGCGGGCCCAGCGCCGACCCGAGCAGGTAGTACGTCGTCCGCACGTTGGTGACCCAGTCGCGCAGCGCCTCGTTGATCGCGTCCTTCAGCGTCCGACTGCCCGCCTCGACGGAAATCACGCGCGCCCCGAGCAGGCGCATGCGAAAAACGTTGAGCGCCTGGCGCTCGATGTCCTCGGCGCCCATATAGACGTCGCACTCGAGACCGAGGAGAGCCGCCGCGGTCGCGGTCGCCACGCCGTGCTGGCCCGCGCCCGTCTCGGCGATCACGCGCCGCTTCTTCATCCGCGATGCCAGCAGCGCCTGGCCGAGAACGTTGTTGATCTTGTGAGCGCCGGTGTGACAAAGATCCTCACGCTTCAGAAAGATCTGAGCGCCGCCGCACTGCTCGGTGAGTCGCTCGGCCGGATAGAGCGGCGTCGGCCGTCCCGCGTAGTCGTGGAGCAGGGCGGCGAGTCGGCGCTGGAACTGCCGATCACGCTTCGCCGCCGTCCACGCTCGCTCGAGCTCGATCAGAGGCGCCATGAGCGTCTCTGGCACGAAGCGGCCGCCGAAGCGGCCGAAGTGGCCTCGCGCATCCGGGAGCGTGCGCTTCACCGGACGCCCTTCGCCTCGGCGACGAATCGCCACACCTTGTCGGGATCCTTGCGACCCGGCTGAGCCTCGACGCCCGAGTTCACGTCGACCGCGTACGGGCGCACGGTCGCGACGGCGCGGGCGACGTTCTCCGGCGTGAGCCCGGCGGAGAGGATGATGCGCCACCGCTGGCTCGCCAGATCGCGTGCGATCGTCCACTCGATCGGCTGGCGCGGCTCGCCCTCGCTCCACCGTGCGGCGCTGTCGAGCAGGAGCGCGGCGGCGTGCTTGCGATAGTGGAGGAACCTCACGGTCGGCGTCCACGGCCGGCGCCCTTCGAGCGCGCCCGAGGGGGGCGCGAGCTTGATCGTCTTGATCACCGGCAGCGCGTAGCCCTCGAGATCCTCCGGCTTCTCGTCACCGTGGAACTGGAGGGCGCGCAGGCCGCACGCTTCGGCGACCGCCTTGACGTGACCGGCCGGGTGGTCCCAGAAGATGCCCACCGGCGTGACGAACGGCGGCAGGGCGCGGACGATCGGCGCCACCTGCTCGGGCGTCACGAAGCGCGGCGTGTTCTCGACGAAGATGAACCCGAGGGCGTCGGCGCCGGCTTCGACGGCGGTCAACGCGTCCTCCAGGTTGGTGATGCCGCAGATCTTGACCCTGATTGTCAATGCATGGGTGGGGCGAGACGCCCCCCCCATGTCCCCCCCGGCTCGCGAAGCGGGCGGTCAACCCGCCGGCCCCATGTCCTCCCCGGCTCGCGATGCGCGCGCTCAACTCGCCGGCGCCATGTTCCCCCCGGCTCGCGACGCGCGCGGGCAACCCGCCGCGCCC
Organism: Candidatus Rokuibacteriota bacterium; assembly: GCA_003221655.1. Lineage (GTDB taxonomy): Bacteria > Methylomirabilota > Methylomirabilia > Rokubacteriales > CSP1-6 > AR31. Next base: position 2,143 of record QHSV01000239.1, on the reverse strand, counting down.
CTGCGCCCGCGGCCTCGCGGGGCGGGTTCATCCGCGCACCCCCGGCTCGCTCAGCGTGAGCTCCCGGATCTTCGCGGCGATGTCGCCGGCTCGGACGAGTGCTTCTCCGATCAGCACGGCGTGAGCGCCGGCAGCGACGACCCGGCGTACGTCGGCGCCCGTGAAGAAGCCGCTTTCGCTGACGATGATGGGCCCGGGCGGGATCGACGGCGCGAGCTCCAGCGTCGTCTCCAGGCGCGTTTCGAAGGTGGCGAGGTCGCGGTTGTTGATCCCGAGGACGCGGCTTCCGGCGGCAAGGGCCTGATCGAGCTCGGGGGCCGTGTGACACTCGACCAGCGCGGCGAGGCCGAGTCCCTTCGCGGCGGCGAGCAAATCACCCAGCCGCGGCGGCTCGAGAATCGCAACGATCAGCAGCACGGCATCGGCGCCCGCGGCGCGCGACTCCCAGAGCTGATACTCGTCGATGGTGAAGTCCTTTCGGAGCAGCGGAACGTCGACCGCCGCGCGCACAGCCCGCAGATCGTCGAGGCTCCCCTGGAAATACTTCTCATCGGTGAGGACCGAGATCGCGTGGGCTCCGTGGCTCGCGTACGCGGTGGCCACGGTCACCGGGTCCAGGCCGCGGGCGAGCACGCCACGCGAGGGTGACGCTTTCTTCACCTCGGCGATCAGTCGCACCGCACCCGGCAGAGGGCAGAGGGCGCCTTCGAAGTCGCGCGCTGGGGGCGCTTCCCGACACTGCCGCTCGAGGCCCGCGCGGGGAATGGCGGCCCGGCGTCGCGCGACCTCCTTGCGCGTGTTGCCGACGATCTCGTCGAGAACAGACATAGGCCGGCGCCTAGTAGTCGCGCCGGAGTCCCTGCCTCCGCAGCGTGTCGAGTGGGACCGATCCGAGCTGATCGAGGACGAAGTCGCGGAGCGTACGCGGAGGCGGCAGGTCGCGTACGATCCGTCCCGCCTTGATCAGCGGCTTCAGCAGCGGCTCCCAGGCCACACCGTCGGGCGGCCGCCTGCCGGCCGGCAGCACAACCGTCTCGCGCGTGCCGCGGCGCCTGTACACGTCCTTGGCGCCCGACCACTTGCCCCGCTTGGCCGCGGGCTGCCCCTCGATCTCCATGATGTCCAGGGCGAAGTTGAGCACCGGCGCGTTGGCGATCGAGGTGCCGACGCCGTAGCCGTCGGCGACCGGATTCAGCGCGAGAATCTCGTACTCGTCGATGCCGCCGGAGGCGAGAATCTTGACGTGGTTGTAGCCGCGCAGGTCGAGCTCCCAGCGAACCTCTTCGATAATGCGGTAAAAGTCGCCGCGACGCGACGACGGCGTGTCCAGGCGGACGGCGTAGAGATCCTTACCGAGGGCCTCGGCGACACGGATCGCCTCGAACTTCTCGTCCTGCAGCGTGTCGATGAGCGCGACACGGCGAACCTTCGGGTCGACGACCGCGTCGAAGGCCCGCAGGGCCTCCACCGTGTCGCCGATCATGAGGACGAGCGAGTGCGGGATCGTCCCCATGGGATCGGCCTCGATCAGCTCGGCGGACTTCGTCACCGCGACGCCGTCACATCCACCGATGAACGCGTTGCGCTCGATCATCGGCGCCAGCGTCGGGTGCATGCGCCGCGCCCCGAAGGAGATCACCTGGCGCTCGCCCGCCGCCTTCTTGCAGCGCGCCGCCTTTGTGGCGATGCCCGACGCCTGGCAGAGGAGGCCGAGCAGCGCCGTCTCGTACTGGGCCCATTCGACGTATGTGCCCTCGATGCGGAGCACGGGCTGGTACGGCTCGAAGAGGATCCCCTCGTCCATTGTCCACACGTCCACCGGCTGACCTTCGAGGAGGGCCGCAGCTTCCTCGACGCCGGCGAGAATACCCCACTGCCAGTCCTCCGGGAGGGACTTCAGATAGATCTCGGCCTTGACTCGCTTGCGGTCGCCGCGATGGGTCAAGATCTGCACCGTGCGCGCGAAGTAGACGTCGGACACCTCGCCGCGCTTGATGTCGGCGTCGGCGGCGGTGTGAAACGGGCGCTTCGGAGCATTCGGCATAGTGTCTGCGCCCTTCGGACCACTCCGAAGGTGGCGAAAAGTGTGGCAGAAGCGCGCAGTCAAGTCAAACTTGGCCCTCGGTCGATCGTGGGGTCGGGG
>QHSV01000196.1 GCA_003221655.1 Candidatus Rokuibacteriota bacterium | reverse complement strand
AGCGAGATCGCGATCCAGGCCTCGCTCACCGGCCACCTGGTCTTCTCGACGCTCCACACCAACGACGCGCCGGGCGCGATCACACGCTTGCAAGATATGGGGGTCGAGCCCTATCTGGTGGCCTCGGTGCTAGAAGGTGTGCTCGCCCAGCGGCTCGTCCGGCGCATTTGCGCGACGTGCCGCGTCTCCGACGCGTCGTCTCCGGCCGAGCTCACCGCGCTCGGCATCGCCGGCGCGGACGGGGCTCGCCTCTACCGCGGCCGCGGCTGCGACGAGTGTCGCGGCACCGGTTACCGCGGACGGACGGGCATCTACGAGCTGTTCCCGATCACCGAGGACGCGCGCAGCCTCATCCTCCGCCGAGCGCCGACCCGTGACGTCCGCCGGGCAGCGCTCGAGGCGGGTATGGTCACGCTGAGGCTCGATGGTTGGGCCAAGGCGTGCGCAGGCGTGACAACCGTCGAGGAAATTCTGAGAGTCACCCAGGAAGACGCGTAGTCGCGATGCCCGTGTTCGTCTATCGGGCAGCCGACCGGCGCGGCAAGACGATCGACGGTGTGATGGAGGCGTCCGACGCCCGCGCCGTCGTCGAGCGGCTGCAGCGGGACGCCTACTTCCCGATCCGCGTCGCGCCCCACGTCGAGCGCGCAAGCATCATCCCCGCCCGTTCTCGCGGCTCTACATCAACATGATCCGGGCCGGTGAGCGGGGCGGCGTCCTCGAGCTCACGCTGCGACGGCTCGCCGAGTTCCTCGAGGCGCGCGCGGCGTTCGCCGACGCGGTCGTCACGGCGGTCGCCTACCCCGCGGTGGTCTTCACGTTCGGCATCGGCGCCATCATCTTCCTCATGACGTTCGTGATCCCGCGGTTCGCAACGATCTTCGCCGACCTCGGGCAGACGATCCCGCTGCCGACCCAGATCCTCCTCTGGGTGAGCGCGGGCTTCCAGGCCTACTGGTGGGTAGGGGTGATCGTGATCCTCGCGGGCGTCCTCGCCTGGCGCGTGTGGACCGCCAGCCCCCAGGGGCGCGTGCGCTGGGACCAGACGGTGCTCGGCCTCCCGCTGATCGGCCCTCTCGCCATGAAGATCGAGACCGCGCGCTTCGCCCGGACCCTCGGGACCATGCTCAAGAGTGGTGTGCCGGTCATGAGCGCGCTCGCGGTGGTGGGCGACACGATGACCAACCACGCGATCGGGCAAGCCGTCGAGCAGCTCGCCGACGGAGTGAAGCGGGGCGGCACGATCGCCGCGGGGATGCAGGCACAGGCACCGTTCCCGGCGCTGGCGATCCACATGGTGCGGGTCGGAGAGGAAACCGGCCGGCTCGAGGACATGCTCATCAAGGTCGCCGAGACGTTCGAGAGCGACGTCGGCACCGAGCTGAAGCGGGTGCTCCGACTCCTGGAACCCGTCATCATCTTCAGCATGGGCGTGCTCGTCGCATTCATCGTCGTGGCGATGATGCTCGCAATATTCTCCATCAACGAGATCCCGCTGTGAGTTGGCGTCTGCGTCCCCGAGCGCGTCCGGCGGGCCCCTCCGCGACCACGGCGGCTCTCACGGACAGTGCGTCGGGCCCGACGCCGCGCGGCGTCCGCACGCTGACTACAGGGGACCGTGGTACGCGCCGCTCTGCGCGCCGGGTGTTCGTCGATCAGAGGGGATTCACGCTGATCGAGCTGCTCGTCGTCATCATCGTGCTCGGGCTGCTCGTGGGACTCGTCGGCCCTCGCCTGTTCGGCCGCGTGGGCCAGTCCAAGCAGGCGGCGGCGCGGGCGCAGATTGAGCTGCTGGGCGCGGCGCTCGACCAGTACCGTCTCGACATCGGCGCGTACCCGAACTCGGGCCAGGGCCTCGACGCGCTCCAGCGGAATCCGAACGCTCCCAACTGGAGCGGCCCGTACCTCAAGAAGGCCGTCCCCAAGGATCCGTGGGGCAATCAGTACAAGTACCGCTGCTGTCCGGGCCAGAACGGCGAGTACGATCTCTGGTCGGAGGGTGGCGATGGGGCCCCCGGGGGCGAAGGGGAAAACGCCGACATCACCTCATGGGACAGCAGTCAGAGATAGAATCCCGGGGCTTCACCCTCCTCGAGTTGATCGTCACCCTGCTGGTCGTCGCGGTCGCAGCGGGACTCGTCGCGCCCGCGATCGGTCGCAGCACGGAGGCGGTGCGGGCGCGTGCCGAGGTCGCCGGGTTCTCCGCGACGCTTCGGCGCGCGCGGGAGCACGCGATCACACGGCGGCAACAGCACACCGTCGTCGTCAATCCCGTGAGCCGGCTCCAGACGGTCATGACCGGCGAAGAGGAGGTCCAGTGGACGCACGCCCTCTCCGCCCGCCTGACGATCGAAGCCGCGACGCCGGACGGGCTGACGGTCCGCTTTGAGCCGCAGGGGACCTCCAGCGGGGGCGAGTTCCGCGTCACCTCGGGCGCCGTCACCTATCGCGTCACCGTGGACGCGGTCACCGGCCGCGTGCGCAATCACCGCGAATGAGCATGAACCCCGACGGGACCCACACACGGCAGAATGCGGGCTTCACGCTCCTGGAGGTGTTGGTCGCGTTCGCGATCTTGAGCGTCGCAGTCGTCGCCGTCATCCAGGGGTTCGCGCAGGGTCTGCGTCTCCTGAAGGTCGCCGGCGACCACCAGCGGGCCGTGCTCCTCGCGGACCAGAAGGCGCGCGAGGTGGTCATGCCGGTCGAGGGACACGATCAGGGCCAGGACGGCGCATTCGACTGGGAACGCACTGTCACCGTCGTGAAGGCTCCCGATCTCGAGCGAACACCGGCGACCAGAAAGTGGACCGTGTACCAGATCGACGTCAAGGTCCGCTGGGGCGACCAGCGCGGGGTCGAGATCGCCTCGCTCAGGACGACGGCCGAAAAGGCGCCGCCGGCGGCGTCCCGGTGAGGCGCGGCGAGCGCGGCTTTACCCTGCTCGAGCTCGTGATGGCCCTGGCCATCGTCGGCGCCCTCGTCGTGATCGCGTTCAGCGGCGTGCGGATCGCACTGGCGGCCTGGCGCCAGGGTGAGGAGCGCGCGGAGGCCCACCAGCACATCCGCAGCGTCGTCTTGTCCCTGGCCCGCTCGGTCAGCGCCGCATACGCGTACCGAGCTCCGCGGGGCGAGATTCCAACCCCGGCGCTGCTTTTCGCCGGCACCGAGTCGCGCCTCGAGTTCGTGACGCAGGCCGCACCCTACCCCACGTCGATTTCCGTCGCGTTCACCGCCGTCGTCTTCGAGCTCGGCACCGACGATGCGCACCGCGGTCTCGTCATCCGCCAGCGCGTGCTGCCGAACCGCAACCCGTTTGCCGACGCCACTGTCTCGTTCAACGACCCGACGCTGACCGAGCTCGCGTTCAGCTACCTGGACGAGGGCGGCGCGTGGCAGGCCACGTGGGACACCGAGGTCACCAAGCGCCTCCCGCGCGCCATCCGCATCAGCGTCGGCGGGACGATCGGCGGCCGCGCCGAGGCGCTCTTGCCTTTGACCGTGCCGCTCCGGGTGGGCACCCAGCCATGAGGCCGGTGCGCCGAGCAACGAGGCAAGCCCTTCACGACCAGCGTGGATTCGCGCTCCTCCTCGTCCTGCTCGTGCTGGCGCTCGTCGCCGTGGTCAGCGCCGAGTTCGCGTACTCGATGCGACTCGAGGCCGCCGCGGTGCGGGCCTACAAGAGCGGCATCATCGGCAACCACCTCGCGGAGGCGGCGCTGGAGCAGGCGATCCGCGAGATCGTGGCCGACACCCCGTACGTCGTTGAGGACGACGACGGCCTGCTCACCTTTTATACCGCCGACCGGCGTCCGCTCCCGAGACTCCGCCGCGAGAAGGCCGAGTTCGGCGGCGGCCGATATTCCTACCGCATCACCGACGAGGAGGCCCGCCTCAATGTCAACAATTCGCCGCCCGCTCGCATCGACCGTCTGCTGCAAACGCTGGGGCTCGACAAGGACGTGCGAGACACGATCGTCGACTCGATCGAGGACTGGCGCGACCCCAACGAGGCGCATCGGCTCAACGGCGCCGAGAGCGACGACTACTACCTGAAGCTCCCCGTGCCCTACCGCGCGCACAACGCCAACCTCGAGTCGGTCGCCGAGTTGCTTCAGATCAAAGGCGTTACCCCGGCGATCTACAACGGCACCAAGGACCACCCGGGCCTCGCCGGTCTCGTCACCGTACGCGGCTCGGGCTCTGTGAACATGAATACCGCCGGCCCCGGGGCGCTCGCCGCGCTCGGGCTCTCGACCGCGGAGATCACGGAGATCGTGCAGTCCCGGCGCAACAACGGTCCCTACCCGAGTGTGCCGGGGAAGTTCGGCGGAAGAAATCTGAGCGTCGCCACCAGAACGTTTCGCGTCGAGGCGGAAGGCATCGTGGACGAGCAAGTGGCCGTGCGATTGACCGCGATCGTCGAGAAGCGGACCGACGGCGACCCGCCCGCCGCCGTCGTGCTCGAGTGGTCGGGGCTCCGCTGACTATTTCCTCACCGGCCGCGAGGGGTGTTACCCTACGATGATGAAAACGGTGATGAAATTTGCTCCCCTCCGGCTCGCCGTCGTCATGCTCGGCAACCGGCTCAGCGTCGCGGCGATTCAGCGCGATCGGCAGGAGACATTCACCATCGACGCCGAGAACCCAGGGGCCGCGCTGCGCGCGGAGCTCGACGCTCGGGGTCTCGCCGCACGGAAGGTGGCGATCGGCCTCGCGCGCTCGGCGGTCACCGTCAAGCCCATCGAGCTGCCGGCCGTGGCCGGCGAGACACGCGAGATGGTGAAGTTCGAGCTCGAACGGCACCTGCCGATCCCGGCGGACGATGCGGCGTTCGACTTCGTCCCGCTGCCGACGGAAGCCGAGCCCGAAAGCGCCGCGAGCGGAGGCAAGCGCGTGCTGATCGTCGCCGCCGATCGTCGCGTCGTCGACGCCGCGCTGCGCCTCGCCGAGGAGGCGAAGCTCCGACCCATGTCGATCACGGTGGCCGCGCACGAGCTGATTACGCTCGTCGAGACCGACCGCCGCCAGCGTGTCGCGTGGCTGCACCGCACGGGCGACTCCGCCGACCTGCTGCTGCTCCACGGCTCGGCCCTCGTGTGGAGCCGCTGCTTCCCCGCGAACGACGCGACGCTCGTCGCGGAAACCCGGCGGAGCTTCGCCGGCGCGCGCTGGCGCGAGTGTGACGCGGTCTGGGTGTCGGGCGACGGCGCGGCCGCGGCCGCGCTGCTCGACCTCGGCGTCCCGATCTCCGATCCGCCCTGGACGGCCCAGGCGCGGCGCCACCTGGCCGAGATCGCCGAGCCTCGGGGCGCGGCCGAGCTGGCCGTGGCGACGGCCTTGAGCCGGGGGATCCGCCCGCTCGACCTGATCCCGTCTTCGATCAAGCCACGCCGCTTGACCCGCCAGGAAATGTTCACGGGGGGGGTGCTGGCCGCCACCGTTCTTCTGGCTCTGGCCGCACTGCTCATCCCGGGCTACCGGGAGAGCCGCAGCCTCGGCCGCCTCAACGCGGAGATCGCTCGCATCGATCCTGAAGTGCGCACGGTCGAGCGCGTGGCGCGCGAGCTCGAGCGGAAGCGTCAGCTCCTCGTGACCATCGAGAAGATCGGCACGGGGGCGCTCCAGCCCCTGCCAGTGCTTCGCGAGCTGACCGAGGTCCTTCCCAACGACGCGTGGGTCACCTACCTCGCGTTCGACGCGAAGGGCGTCGAGCTCACCGGACAGGCCGGGGCGGCGAGCACGCTGATTCCGCTGCTGGAAAACTCGCCGCGCCTCGAGCGCGTCGAGTTCGCGTCACCCGTCACGCGCGGACGCGATCGCGAGCAGTTCAGGATCCGCGCAGCGTGGGAAACGCCGGCAGCTGCGCCGCCGGCCCCGACCGTCAAAGCGCCTGCGACGCCAGGCCTCGGGTCCCCGGCTGCAAAGGGCGAAGGACGTTCGGGCGAAGAGCCCATGGCGCCAGCGCGTCCCGGGCCGCCGGGGGGTACTCCGGGACCGCCGCGCCAATGATCGCGAATCTCTCACGGCGGGAGAAGATCCTGGTGGGGCTCGCGCTGGCCGTCGGCGTCCTGCTGGGCGGCTGGACGCTGGTGCTCGAGCCGATCCTCGAGCGCAACCGGTCGACCGCAGAGCTGGTGCCGGCGCGCGAGCAGGTGCTGCGCCAGAAGCGCGAGCTGCTTGCGCGCCGCGCCGTGATCACCGCCGACCTGGACGCGACGATGAAGCGGTTCGACACGCTCGCGGAAGGCTTCCTCACCTCCGCAACGCCTGCCGTGGCCGCTGCGGAGCTTCAGAAGCTCGTCAAGGATATGGCCGCGCAGGCGAAGACCGAGGTCCGCAGCGAGCGGATCATGCCTCCGGTCGATCGCGGCGAGCTGCTCGAGATTCCCGTCGAGATCGCCGTGTCCTGCGAGATCCGGCAGCTCGTCGATCTGCTCGCGCGGCTCGACAGCGCGCCCAAGCTTCTACCGGTCCAGGACCTCAAGATCCGCGTCGTCAACTTGACGCAGCCGAAGGACCTGCTCGTCACGCTTACGGTCTCGGGGTTCCTCCAGCCCGCCGCGCAGGGCAAGGCCAAGAGCTGAATGCCGAGACGCCTGCTCGCCGTCAACGTGGTGCTCGCGGGCGTGTCGCTGCTCTGCGTCAGCCTCATTGTGAAGCAGCTCATCGGGTCGCGACCGGCAGCGCCCTCGCGCTCGCGGCCGCCCGCGGCCGCCCTCGCGGCGCCGCCGTCCGCCGCCGGGTCACCGCGACTGCCGGCGCAGGCTTACAGCGTGATCGCGACGCGCAATCTCTTCAGCCCCACGCGCTCGGAGACGCCTGGAGCGGGGATGGCGGGCGGCCCCGCCATCAATATCGTCAAGCCGAGCCTGCACGGCGTCGTGCTGCGCGACGGCGCGCCGATCGCGTACCTCGAAGACCCGCTGACCAAGCGCATCGCCGGCTACCGAATCGGCGATCCGATCGGCGGCGGTACCGTGCAGACGATCTCGGCCGACGCCGTCGTGATCGCCCGCCCCGAGGGCGCGGTGGACGTGCGCCTGCGAGATCCGTCGAAGCCACGGCCCCCAGCTCCGGCGGCAGCCGGTCAGCCGCCCGTGCCCGGCCAACCATCGGGCGCCGGCCAGCTTCCGGCCCCGGGCCCTCTGCCAACACCGGGGGTGCTACCGCCGGCACCGCGCGCCTTCACGCCGCCGCCGATCCTGCCGCCCGGGCAGCCAATACCGCCGCCGGTGCAGCAGCCCGCGCCGGGCTTACAAACGCCAGTTCCTTTCGGCCGGCCCTCGCCGAGTCTCGGGCGCCGTTTTCCTCCCGTTCCGATCGACCCGGCGGTCCCTCAGCAGTCGACCCCGCAGAACTAGCGTGAAGCGACTCGTCGCGACGCTCACCCTGCTCGCCCTCGCCTCCGGGTGTACTGCAACGCGTCCCAAGACGCCGGCACCTTCGACGGCGCCGCCGCTGGCCGCGCCGACGCCTCCACCCCCGACGCCCTCGCCGCTGCCCCCGCTACCGCCCGCGTCCGTGGGTCCGCGCGCTCTGACGCCGGTGCCGCCGGCGGTCGAGCCCCCGCCGGCGGCTCCCATTCCCCAGCCGCCGACGGCGCCGCCCGTGCCACCCGCTCAGCGTGGCCGATTCGTCGTCCTCAACTTCGACAACGCCGACGTCGAGACCGTCATCCAGGCGGCCAGCGAGATCATCGGCTTCAACTACGTGCTGTCG
>QHSV01000195.1 GCA_003221655.1 Candidatus Rokuibacteriota bacterium | reverse complement strand
GTTGAACGAGGGAGCGGGGCGCGTCTCCTGCGCGCCCAGCGATGCGAGCCCGGCCACCAGGACCGTGACGAGCGCCAGGCCAGCGCGCACGCGACTCAATTCGGTTTCGTCCCGACCGCGCCGTAGTAGTTCAGCGTCAGCACGAAAGCGCCCTGCGCCACGAGCTCCGTGAATCCGTCGAGCCACCGCGCGGCCGTCCTCTCGTTCACGATGCCGAAGCCGACGGCGCGCTCGGCGCGACGCTCGAGGAAGGTCTTGGTCCACGGCTCGAGCGTCGTGTCCTGATAGACGTCCGTCAGCAGGCGGACGCCTTCGAGGCCGACGCTCCGGAGCAGGCCCGGAAGCCGGCGACCGCTGTGCGGCTCGGCATAGATGTGCGCCGCGACCCCGTGCATGATGCGATCCGTCAGCTCGCGGTCGGGATGCGTGACCGCGACGACCCCGAAGTCTTGATCCTGCACGCCGACGTGCCCACCCGACCGCGTCACGCGAGCCATCTCACGCACGACCCGCAGCGGATCGGCGACGTGCAAGATGACCGTAATGGCGAGCGCAGAGTCGAAGCGGCTCGCGGCGAACGGTAGGCGCGCGCCGTCGCCGACGCGCAGCGCGACGCGGGCGCGGCTCGCCGCCTCACGACAGAGCCGACGTGCCCGGTCGAGGAGGAGCCGACTGGAGTCGACGCCCACCACGGCGCCCCCTCGGCCAACGAGCGTCACCAAGTCGCGGACGACGACGCCCGTGCCGCAGCCGACCTCGAGCACGCGATCACCCGCCTTGACCGGGATGAACCTCAGGAAGCGCCGCCGCAGCCGAGCCTGCGCCGGCGTCCGGCCGCGCGACTCGAGGCCGGCCGCCATCTGCTCGAGGTTCGTCTGGGCATCGGCGTCGCGCCACGGATCGGGGTGTCGGCGCGTCATGCGCGCACGGCCCCGGCCGCCGCGGCGTCCGCGCGGCGGAGTCTCACGCGGAGCGGGTCAGCCGCCGGCGTCGAGGCGGGCGCACTGCTCGCTGCAGAAATACCGCACCTGGCCGGCATCCGTGCGGCGGACGGCGCGCGATTTCACGATGTAGGTCTGGCATACCGGATCCTTGACGAGCTCGTCGGGAAGCGCGCGGGGCGCGCTTCGCACCGGCAAGCGCATCCGGCGCAGCAGCGGGAGCAGCAACACGACGGCTACGGCCACGAACAGGAGAACCGGAAGGAGCCGCATGAGACTCAGCGGTCGGGCTTGATGGACACCGCCCGGAGGAACTCTTTGTCCTGGGTGGTCAGCTCGGACGAGACGGTGACACCCTTCTTGCTACCGGCGAAGAAGATGCCCGTATCGGCGCCCCGGCGCAGAATCTCCTGGACGGCGTCTCGCGCCGCGTCGGCGGCGGAGAGCGAGACTTCGATCGTCTGCAAGAGCTTCTTGAGGAGCGCGTCGACTTGACGTTCCCGGGCCATCGCGCCCCCTACGATATCATAGGGCGATGAACGCGGCCTGGACGCGGCTCTCGTCGTCCGCCCACTATACGCGGGGGAAGCTGACGCTCCGCGAGGACGCGTGGCGGCTGCCGGACGGCCAGGAGGTCGTGTATCCGGTCCTCGCGGTCGGCGTGACGGTGGGCGTGCTCCCGTTCGTGGACGCGACCCGGGTGCTTCTGGTCGGGCAGTACCGCCACCTTCTCGGTGCCGTCTCGTGGGAGCTGCCGGGGGGCGGCGCCCACGGCGGTGAGGATCCGCTGGTCGCGGCCCAGCGCGAGCTGCGCGAGGAGGGAGGCTTCCGGGCCGATCGATTCGCGTTCTTGACGCGCTTTCATCCGTCCAACGCCTACCTCGACGAGATCGCGTACTGCTACGCGGCATACGGCCTGACGCCCGATCCCCTGCCCGCCGACCACGACGAGTTCCTCGAGCGGCGGGTCGTGCCGCTCGCGGACGCGGTGCAAATGGCCATCGACGGCGAAATCACGGAGTCGGTCTCGAAGATGACTCTGCTGCAGTACCTTGCGCGACCGCCCGGGAGATCGTAGACGTCGAGCCTCATGACAGCGCCCGGCCGAGGTCGTCGATCAGATCGTCCGGATGCTCGAGGCCGACCGACAGCCGCAAGAGGTTCTCGGGGGTGCGCGTGCCGGCGCCCTCGATCGATGCCCGATGCTCGACGAGACTCTCCGTGCCGCCGAAGCTCGTCGCCCGCGTGAAGACGCGGAGCTTCGCGGCGACTTCCATCGCGCGCGCCTGATTCCCCCGCACCTGGACCGATACCATCCCGCCGAAGGCCGTCATCTGGCGGTGGGCAACGTCATGCGCCGGGTGCGTGGGGAGTCCCGGGTAATGGACCACCTCGACACGCGGATGGCCGTGCAGGAACGTGGCGACCTGGAGGGCGTTCTCGCAGTGAGCGCGCACCCGGTACGGAAGTGTCCGGATCCCGCGGCGAACGAGCCAGCAGTCGAACGGTGACGGCACGGCCCCTCCGGAGGCCTGGACCGCTCGGATCCGGTCGAACCCGGCGTCGCGAGTCCTGGACACGACCACGCCCCCGAGCACGTCGCCGTGGCCGCCGAGGTATTTCGTCGTCGCGTGGAGGACCAGATCAGCGCCGAGCTTGAACGGCGACTGGAGCACCGGCGTCGCTGTCGTGTTGTCGCAGACGTAGAGCGCGCCCGCCTCGCGGGCGATTTCGCCGATCGCCGCGAGGTCCGTGATCTTCCACAAAGGGTTCGACGGCGTTTCCACCAGGATGAGGCGCGTGCTCGCCCTGATCACCCCCCGCACGGCCGCGGCGTGGGTCATGTCGACGAACGTGGTGTCGAGCCCCCACCCGGCGAAGGTCTCGCGCAGCAGTCGCAAGGTTCCGTGGTACGCGTCGATCGGCGCAACGACGTGGTCGCCCGGCCTGAGCGTTAACAAGACAGCGGAGGTCGCGGCCGAGGCCGACGCGAAGGCCGCGGCCGCCTCGCCCCCCTCGAGGGCGGCGACGCACTCCTCCAGCGCGCTGCGGTTGGGATTACTGTTGCGCGAGTACAGGAACCCGCGCGGGTACGAGCCGTCCGCATCACGCTCGAAGGTCGTGGACGGATGGATCGCGGGCGTCACCGCGCCGGTCCCCGGATCGACGTGCGCCCCGGCGTGGACCGCGACCGTTTCGATCCGCATCTCAGTCGCCTTTCTTTGTAACGGGTGCCGTGAGCACGGAATTGCCGAGGGTGGCCTGAAACAGGCGCACGCCGGCTCTAGCCGGCTGTGAAGCCGCCGTCGACGACCAGCTCGGCGCCCGTCATGAACGAGGACTCGTCGCTCGCGAGGAACAGGGCGACGTAGGCGATCTCGCGCGGCTGTGCGATCCGTCCGAGCGGGATCCCGGTTTCGAACTCCTTCCGGATCGCCTCGGTGAGATACGGCGCCTGGAGCGGCGTGTCGACGATCCCGGGATGGATCACGTTGCAGCGGATCTTGTCCCGGGCGAACTGGATCGCGAGCGATTTGGTCAGGGAGATGAGCGCGCCTTTCGCGGCAGTGTACGCGTCCTGGGCCCGCGTGAACCCGACGAGCGCGGAGACGGAGCCCATGTTGATGATCGAGCCGCCGCCGGCGCGCTGGAGATGCGGGATGCCGTGCTTCGTCACCCAGAACACCGACTTGAGGTTGATCGCCATGACACGGTCCCACCAGCGCTCGTCGGTCTCGAGCACGGAACGGTCGCGGTCCTTCCAGAGCACGCCGGCGTTATTGTGGAGGACGTGCAGCGCGCCGAAGCGCCGCACACCCTCTTCGACCATCCGCTGCACGTCCGCTTCGATCGCGACGTCGCCGATGACCGCGAACGCCTGGCCCCCGGCCTTGTCGATCCTGGCGGCGGTCTCCGTCGCCGCTCCCGGGTCGAGGTCAGCCACGACGATGCGCGCCTCTTCCTCGGCGAACAGCAGCGCCGTCTCGCGCCCCATGCCCATTCCGGCGCCCGTGATGAGCGCGACCTTCCCGGCGAGCCGCCCGCGCACGGGTCGCTAGATCCTCTCGAAGTTTCGCGCCAGCTCCCAGTCGGTCACGACCTGATCGAACGCCCCTTGCTCGAGGCGCGCGGTGTGCAGGTAGTGCTCGACCATGCGGTCGCCGAACGCCGCGCGGGCGACCTTGGAGCGTTCGAGCTCAACGATCGCCTCGCGGAGCGTCTTCGGCACCTGGGGAAGCGTCGCATCCTCGTAGGCGTTGCCCTCGTAGAGCCTCGGCGCCTTCAGCCGATTCGCGATGCCGTGGAGCCCCGCGGCGATCGTCGCGGCGAAGGCCAGGTAAGGATTGGCGTCGGCGCCCGGGATCCGGTTCTCGACGCGGAACCCTCCCCCTTCGCCGCACAACCGGAAGCCGCACGTCCGGTTGTCCCAGCCGACCACGATGCGCGTGGGCGCGAACGATCCGGACTGATAGCGCTTGTAGGAGTTCACGCTCGGGGCGTAGAAGTATGCGAACTCGCGCGCCAGCGCCATCTGACCCGCGAGCCAGTGGCCGAACAGGGGCGTGCTCGTCGTCCGAACGCCCCGGCCGGCGGCCGCGAACAAGGGCTTCCGCCCGGTCTTGTCCCAGAGCGAGGAGTGCACGTGGAACGACGAGCCCGCCGCGGCCATGTCGTACTTGGCCATAAAGGTGACGGCCAAGCCCTGCAGGTGCGCGATCTCCTTTGCGCCGTGCTTGTACAACGCGGTGCGGTCGGCCATCTCGAGGGCCTCCGCGTAGCGAAGGTTGATCTCCTCCTGGCCGCGCCCCCATTCGCCCTTCGAGGTCTCGACCGGCACGTCCGCCCCTTCCATGCCGTTGCGGATCGCGCGGATCAGCGGCTCCTCCTTGGTCGTCTGGAGGATGTGATAGTCCTCGAGGTAGCTCGACGCCGGCGTCAGCTGGTGGTGGCGCTTGCGGCGCGCCTCCTCAAACGACTCCTTGAAGCAGTAGAGCTCGAGCTCGGCCGCGGTCTTGACGACGTAGCCCATCGACGCGGCGCGCTCGATCTGGCGCTTCAGGATCCACCGCGGCGCCTCCTCGATCCGCTCGCCCCCGTCGGTATACACGTCGCAGAAGACGAGCGCGGTCTTCGGCAGCCACGGAATGAGCCGCAGCGTCGTCATGTCCGGGACCATCTTCATGTCGCCGTAGCCGCGTTCCCAGGAGGTGAGCTTGAAGCCGGGCAGCGGCTCCATCTCCATGTCGACGGTGAAGAGATAGATGCAGGCGTGGGCGCCCTCCTCCACCACGTGATCGAGAAAGTAGTTCCCGACGACCCGCTTGCCCATCAGCCGGCCGAAGGTGTCGGGGAAGACGGTCAGCACGGTATCGACGTCGCCCTGTTCGACGAGCTGCTCGAGTTGCTTGCGATCGAGTCGTCCCGGCATGACGCGGATAGTAGCGTACCCGCTGGGGCTGTGTCATCCTGCCGACGTGCCGTCGTCGCCGCGCCGCACGATCGTCGCGTGGACGCTGTACGACTTCGCCAACTCCGCGTTCGCGGCGATCGTTCTCGCCACCATCTATCCCGCGTTCTACGCGAACCTGGTCGTCGGCAACGCTACCGGGCACGGAGATTTTCTGTGGGGCGCGGCGATCTCCACCGCGATGGTCATCGGCGCGCTGACCTCGCCGCTGCTCGGCGGCATCGCCGACCATGCCGGCGCGCGCAAGCGCTTCTTCATCGGCTTCACGGTCGTCTGCGTGGCCACGACGGCCCTCATGGCGACCGTGCGCCCGGGCATGGTCATGTGGGGATGGGTGCTGGCGGTGGCGGGCGTCGTCACCTACGAGGCCGCGACTGTCTACTACAATTCGTACCTCCCGCGCATCGCGCGGCCCGAGGAGCTCGGCCGGGTATCGGCCGCCGGGTTCGCCGTCGGCTACGCCGGGTCGCTCGTCGCGTTCCTGGCCGCCTATCCGTTCGCGGCGGCCGAGGCGTTCTGGGGCTGCTTCCTCTCCGCCGCCGTCCTCTTCGCGGTCACCTCGTTGCCCTCGTTCCTCATCCTTCCCGCCGACACGCGCCATCCGATGCCGATCGGCGTCGCCGCCGGGCGCGGCGCGCGAGTCACGCTCACCACGCTCCGCGAAATTCTGACCGCCGGTGACCGGATCCACATGCGCCGCTTCCTCGCGTCGTATCTGATCTACGAGGACGGGGTGAATACGGTCGTCACCTTCGCGGGCGTCTTCGCGGCCAAGACGCTCGGCTTTTCCTTCAAGGAGATCATCCTCCTGTTCATGCTCGTGCAGATCACCGCGCTCGTCGGCTCGGCCGTGTGGGCGCGGCCGACGGACACGCGCGGCCCCAAGTTCGTCGTGAGGGTGACCCTGGTGCAGTGGGCGGCGGTCACGGTGCTCGCCTTCTTCGTCCAGGCCAAGTGGCATTTCTGGATCATCGCGATCCTCGCCGGGACTGGGCTCGGCGCCGTCCAGGCGGCAAGCCGCACCTTCATGGCGACCCTCGTCCCGCGCGAGCGAGAGGCAGAGTTCTTCGGCTTCTACGCGCTCGTCGGCAAGACGGGGGCGGTGCTCGGGCCGGTGGTCTTCGGCGCCGTCTCCTGGCTTCTCTCGGGAAATCAGCGCGCGGCGATTGTCGCGGTCGGCCTCTTCTTCGTCGTCGGCTTCCT
>QHSV01000194.1 GCA_003221655.1 Candidatus Rokuibacteriota bacterium | reverse complement strand
AGGTTTTGTTCTTCATCGAATCTGCCTCGTGTACCCTCCCCGCATCGGTCTTTGCGGGAATAATAACGCAAAGGCTCACGCACGGGAGGTCGAGATGAGCTCATTCGACGAATATGCGAACAAGTACAAGACGGCCAGGATGGACCGCAGAAACGGTGTCCTGCAGGTGACCCTCCACACCGACGGCCAATCGCTGCGCTGGGGGTTTCTGCCGCACGGCGAGCTGCCGGAGGTCTTTCACGACATTGGCACGGACCGCGAAAACCGCGTGGTCATCCTGACCGGGACGGGCGACGAGTTTTCCGGGCCGCGTGCGACCCAGGGAACCTCCTCGTTCCCGACACGTCCGTCGATCGAGCGGATCGATCGCATCCATTGGGAGGGACGTCACCTCTTGATGAACCTGTTGAACATCGAGGTACCGGTGATCAGCGCGATCAACGGCCCGGCGTGGCGCCACTCTGAGATCCCCCTGCTGTGCGACATCGTCCTGGCGGCCGAGACTGCGCAATTCCAGGATTCCGCGCATTTCACGTCGGAGGTCGTGCCTGGCGACGGCATGCACATCGTCTATCCGCTGCTCTTGGGCATGAATCGCGGGCGCTATTTCTTGATGACCGGGCAGACGCTTGACGCCGCCGAAGCACTGCGACTCGGACTCGTCGCCGAAGTGCTGCCGCGCGACAAGCTCATGGCGCGCGCGTGGGAGCTCGCCGAGGACTTGGCCCGCAAGCCGACCTTGCTGCTCCGCTATACGCGGCTGCTCTTCACCGAATACCTGCGTCGGCAAATGCACGATCTCCTCGGCTACGGGCTCGCTATGGAAAGCCTGGCGCTCTTTGAAAAACCGGAAGCAGCCAGGACACCCGAAAAAGGGTGAGTGTGCCAGTGGCAGCGCGCGCGGCGAGTGGGGGACCCGCCGCGCGCGGCTCCGATGACACTGTTAGGCCACGGAGGGACCGCGAGCGGGCGCCGCTACCACCGGCAGGTCCTCCAGCACGCCGCGCTGGTCGGCCTGCGCGAGTACGGCCTCGATGGTCCTCACGAGCTGCCGCGCCGCATCCACGCTCAGCTCCACGGCCACGCGGGCGCCGGGGCCGAGGGCCTCGTTGACGAAATCGATGTTGAGCGCGTGCTCGAGCGGCAGATCGTAAGGGTGGTCGTAGGAGACGTTGGCCTCGCGAACATCGAACCACTCCAGGCCGCTCTTTCCGCGGCCCTGAATCTGCACCTGGTGGGCGATCATCGTGCACATGGCTGGGCTCCTCGTGTCCGGCTAGCGCAGGGTTTTCTCACAGAACGCAAAGACCTTCTTCCAGCCGTCGACGGCCTGCTCCTGACGGTAGGCCGGGCGGTCGTAGTAGAAGAAGCCGTGGCCGGCGCCGTCGTAGCGATGGAACTCATATTGCTTCCCATGCTTCTTGAGCTCCGCCTCGTGCGCGTTGACCTGTTCAGGTGTGGGTGACTTGTCCTCGTTGCCGAAGATACCGATGATCGGGCACGAGAGCTCCTTGGTGTAGTCGATGGGCGCCACGGGCTGGTTGGGGGTGAGCTCTTCCTTGGACTGGACCACGCGTCCACCCCAGCACTCGATCACGGCGTCCAGGCCCTTCAGCCTGCAGCCGGCGAGAAACGCCTGCCGGCCTCCCGAACACGTGCCGAAGATGCCGACCTTTCGGCTCACATAGGGCAGCGAGCGAAGCCAGGCGTTCGCGCCATCGAGATCGCCGAGCACCCGAGCGTCCGGGGCCCCGCCCGCCGCGCGCACCTTGGCCCCGACGTCCTCGGGAGAGCCGTGGCCGTCGCGGAAGTAGAGGTTCGGGGAAATCGACACATAGCCGTGGTGGGCGAAGCGGCGCGCGCACTCTCGGTACCACTCGTCCCAGCCCGGCGCGTGGTGGATGACGACCATGCCGGGAAACGGGCCGGCGCCGAGTGGTCGCGCCACGTACGCATTGATGACATCCCCGTTGTGCCCCCGCATGGACACCGTTTCGGCGATCATGCCTTCGTACTGATTGGTCTGGTACATGTGCGCTTCCCTCCGTCTAAGCTGTTGGAAAAGTCCAACTTCGTTCGTCGCGCTGCGTGACCGCGATACTGCCACCGCCCCGTGCAGCCCCTCCACGCCGCGGGCGAAAGTGAGAGCTGCCCCGAGCCATGCTGCCCCGCCGCGGGCTCGTGGTCAAGACGCCAATCAGCCCGGTAGAGGACGGTCGCCCAGTGATCATCGAGCAGCGGGCGTCGAGCCGCAGTGAAACACGGTGATCGGATAGAGGCAGAAGTAGTCGGGGCTTCCCAGGATGTTCTTCGGCGAGTCCGGCTCGCACAGCGCGGATCGCGCGTCCCAGTCGGCAGGCGTCAGGAGCTCGCGCAGGCGGGCGCCCCAGTTTCGGGTGAAGACCGTATTCTGGATGTAGTCATGGTCGGCCGCGCCGAGCGGGGCGCGGCGCTGCAGGAGGTAGTTGCGCACGGTGACATCGGTGAGGCCGACCGCTAGGAGCGACGCGAGGGTGGTCTGCCGACGCTCCTGGAACGAGCGCCCGCCGCCCTCGTCGAGCGTCCGACGGATCTCGGCGAGCTGGATTCGGCGCTCGAGCTCGGGGTGCCCGGGCAGGAACAGGGCGGAGAGCACCTGTGACTCCTTGATGATGATCTGCCCTCCGGGGCGAACCACGCGCCGAAATTCCCGCAGGGCAAGCTGGGTTTCCACGATGTGGTGGAGCACGTCCCCGCACCAGAGCCAGTCGACGCTCCGGTCAGGTAGCGGGATCCTCGTGCCGTCACCCTGGCGAAACTCCAGGCGCCCGGACTCGAGCTGGCCGCCCACCAGGGCTCGGGCAGCCTCGACGCGCTCCTTCTCCGGCTCGATGCCGACCACGCGACCCGCGCTCCCGACGGCCTCCGCCAGCCAGAGGGCGTACAGCCCGACGCCGCAGCCCACATCGAGGCCGCGTGAGCCCTGGGGCAGGCCGAGCTCGGCGATGAGCCGTTGGGCCTCGGGCGCCTGAAAGCGATTCATGCGCTCGAGCGACTTCTGCGGTCCTTCGCTTTCTCCACCATGCTGGTGACTCACTCGATCACCTCTCCCGATCGGTCGCTTTCGGCAATGGTACCAATCGCGACGCCGCCGAGGATGAGAGAGATGCACTCTCCTCAAGCCGTGGAATAATACGGCGACGCCCGTGTGGCAAGGGAGGTCAGCATGGAGAAGCAGTCCGGTCGCCGGGACTTTCTCAAGAGAATAACCGCGCTGGGCGCGGCCGGCGTGCCGGTCGTGTCGACGCTGTGGTCGCCCCCGGCTCATTCGAATAGTGTGGCAGGAGCGAATCGCGTGGCAGGAGGACCCCTGATGAAGACAGCTTACGATCCCGCGGCGAGGTTCGAGCTCAAGGTGAGCGAGGTCGAGTTCCGACGCGCGGCGAGCGGGCGGATGCTCATGGCCCGCATTTATCAGCCGCAGGGTGTCGGACCGTTCCCGACGCTGCTCGATCTGCACGGTGGCGCGTGGAACAACAAGGACCGCCTGGCGAACGAGCCGATGGACCGCGCCGTGGCGGCGAGCGGTGTGCTGGTGGTCGCCATCGACCTGACGCTCGCGCCGGACGCCCCGTATCCCGCGTCGGTCCTGGACGCGAACTACGGAGTCCGCTGGCTCAAATCGAAGACTGCCGAGTGGAATGGAGACGCGGTGAATCTCGGCGTGCTGGGCAGCTCCAGCGGCGGTCACGTCGCCGAGCTGCTGGGCATGCGCCCGCGCGACGCGCGCTACAACGCCATTCCGTTGCCGGCGGCCCCGACCGTCGATGCGACAGTGGCCTACGTTGCGACGCGCTCCCCGATCAGCGACACCTATGCGCGCTACCAGCAGGCGGAGAGGATGAAGCGCGACGGGATGATCAAGAACAACAGGACCTACTTCAGGCCGTGGGAAACGATCTTCGAAGGGAACCCACAGCAGATCCTGGATCGCCGCGAGGCGGTGACGCTGCCGCCGCTGCTGATCATGCAGGGTGCGCTCGACGACAACGTGCTGCCGGCGGTGCAGGAGAAATTCGCCGCGTCGTACCGGGCGGCCGGCGGTGATTGCGAGCTGCACGTGTTCGACGGGTGCGAGCACGAGTGGGTCGCGAAGCCGGGGCCGCAGACCGACCGCGCCCACGAGATGGTGCGGGCGTTCATCGCGCGGAATTTGACGGCGGCGCGACGCGCGTCGTAGATGGAGGCGGAGCGCGCCTCTCAGTGCATCACGGTCCCCCCGTCGACATTCCACGCCTGACCGGTGATGTGGTCGCTCTGCTCTGACGCGAAGAACAGCGCCAGACGCGCGAGGTCGTCGGGTCGAGCGATGCGACCGGTGGGAGGAAGAGACAGCACCGGGGCCCCCGGGTCGCGCTCGGCGAGCGCGCGCTCGCGCCGTGAGGTCGATTCGCGCCGGCTCGTGTCGACGCTGCCGGGGCAGATGGCGTTGACCGTGATGCGGTGTGCTGCCAGCTCCTGGGCCATGACCTGGGTGAGGCCGATCACGCCGAACTTCGATGCCGTGTAGGCGCCGCGCCGGGAAGTGCCGCGCTTGCCCGACACCGAGGCCATGTTGATGATCCGCCCGCTGCCGCGCGACAGCATGTGTGGGATCACGGCGCGGCTCATCAGGAACGTGCCCTTGAGATTGACGTCGAGGACGAGGTCCCACGCTTCCTCTGGCACTTCCCAGAGCAGGCGACGATCGGCACCGTGCGGGGCGGCGGCGTTGTTGACGAGCACGTCGATGCGCCCGAACCGCGCGAGCGCGTCCGAGACGAAGCGCTGCGCGTCCGGCGCGCGGCTCACGTCGCCGACGCTCGTGAGGACGCGACGCCCGAGGCCCTCGATCTCGCCGGCCAGGCTCTCGAGGCCCTTCCACCCGAGCCGCATTTCCGCGAGCCCCTCCTCGTTCTCGTTCCGCGTCCCGCCGGGCGCCACGTCCGTCGCGACGACATCGGCACCCGCGCGGGCGAACGCGACGGAAATCGCACGGCCCATCCCTTGCGCCCGCGCACACCCAGTGACCAGCACGACCTTGCCGTCGAATTCGCTCACCGGAAGAACCTCCTTACTCCTCTGTCCGAACAGTATATATTCGCGGTCGCCATGAAAGCCCAGGCCGAGCGATCCGTTCCCAGCCACCCCACGCCCAGCCGGGGTCCTCTCACCGGCCTCCGCGTCATCGAGCTGGCCGACGAGCAGGCAGAGTATTGTGGGCTGACGCTGGCGGGTCTGGGCGCCGACGTCGTCAAGGTGGAGCCGCCAGGCGGCAGCCCGACACGCCGGATCGGGCCCTTCTACCAGGACCGCGAAGATCGCGAGCGCTCCCTCTTCTTCTGGCAGTACAACCGCGGGAAGCGCTCGATCGTGCTCGACCTGCGCCGACCGGAAGACCGAGATCGGTTCCGCGCGCTGGTCGCTACTGCCGACGTGCTGCTCGAGTCGACACCCAGGGGTGAGCTCGACGGATATGGGCTGAGCGCGAGCTCGCTGATGCAGCAGTGTCCCACCCTGATCGTCGCGAGGATGTCCCCATTCGGCGACCATGGCCCGTGGGCCGACTTCAAGGGCTCGGACCTTGTGCACCTGGCGCTCGGGGGCGTGATGATGAATTGCGGCTACGATCCCGCTCCCGGCGGCAAGTACGATCTGCCTCCGATCGCCCCTCAGATGTGGCACGCCTTCCACATCGCCGGTGAGCAACTCGCCGTGGCCATCATCGCCGCGCTGCTGTTTCGCTGGCGGACGGGGAGGGGACAGCAGCTGTCGTGTGCGATCCACGAGGCGGTGGCGAAATCCACCGAGGTCGACCTGATGTCGTGGGTGATGCGACGTGTGCTGGTGTTGCGCCAGACCTGCCGTCATGCCCGGGAAACGGTCTCGCCGCACCCTTCCATCGTGCACACGAAAGATGGGCGTTGGGTGATGGCCAATCTGGGAACGCGCCCGGGTGAATCAGCGGCGCTCGTCGGTCTGCTCGAGCGCTACGGCATGGCGGCCGGGCTCGACGCGGAGCAGGGCGTTGTAGCTCACGGCAGCCGGTTCGTTCCGGGCACCGCGCCGACAACAGGGAAACGCGACCACGCCATGGAGGCCGTGCAGCGCTTCGTGCGGGCCTTTACCTACGAGAACGTGCCATGGCGTGAAGCCCAGGAGGCCGGCATGCTCTGGGCACCGCTACGGAAGCCGCACGAGAACGCCATGGATCCACACTGGCTCGCGCGCCAGAGCTGCACGGACGTCGAACACCCCGAGCTCGGCCGCTCCTTTCGCTACGCCACGAGCAAATGGCTGGCGACGGGCACGTCCTGGTCGGTCGGCCGGCGCGCTCCGCTGCTGAACGAGGATGCCGCGGCCGTGGCCCTCCCGCGAGGTCGCGATCTGCCGGTGATCGATGCCTCTGCGCGTGCGCCAGTCGGCGAGGAACGCTCGCCGCACGGCAAGCTGTTCCCCCTGCACAACATCCGCATCCTGGACTTCACGTGGTTCCTGGCCTCGGCCGGTGGCACGAGGTTCCTGAGCGCCTTCGGCGCCGAGAGCATCAAGGTCGAGCTGAAGAGCCACCCGGACACCCGCATGGCCGCGATGGCGCCGGTCGGGGGTCGTGCCGCTCGCGACCGGGCCACGGGACCGCTGCCGGGCGTCACCGACCCGGACATGGGCGGGCAGTTCAACAACAAGAACCCGGGCAAGCGGGGTGTCTCGCTGAACGTCAGGCATCCGAAAGGCCTGGAGATCGCGAGACGTCTGGTGGCGATGTCGGACGTCGTCGCGGAGGGCTTCTCGCCGGGCGTCCTCGACAGCTGGGGACTGGGATACGACGCGCTGCGTGTCATCAAGCCGGACATCGTCTACGTCCAGCAGTCGGGCATGGGGGCGAAAGGCACCTACGGCCGCTTTCGAACCGTGGGTCCGAT